>JBCCSU010000014.1:0-37058 GCA_039199635.1 Bacteroidota bacterium
AAATTAGGAATACTCGTATGTTTTATCATTTTTCACACTAGCAATGTATTTGCACAGGATGGTGGTTTTGAAACTATTGACGATGAATTACTCGGAGGTCTCTTTGTAAGAAGTAACATAGGTGGGGACCATTTTGAATCTGTCTCAATGAGGAATAAATTCAACAACTATGAAAGAGGGCGTGCTTTTGTATCTCGATCAAGGAGAGGAAGTAAATGGGAATGGAACTTAAACGCAATCTTCGCTACTAAGAGCAACATATTTTATCAGACAAGTACGTTCATGAAAAAAGCTATATTCAATGAAATTGCTGATTTTAAATTCAATGCTTACTTCTACAAGCCTTCTGAGTTTAGGGATATAGCTAGATTCAAAAATCGTGTAGATTTTCATGGAACACAACGAACTTCTCATTTTAGACATGGAAACAACCAGGATATTTATTTAAGAGGTGGTACGAATCAAGGAAACGTTTATGTTAATGACTCTGGAGGCGGAGGTCTGGTAGTAGGAACCAACAGGAGAGTCTCTAACAGTACTGTGACCATAGATGGTAACGTACATATTTCGGAAAAAGGAGGTTCTAATACTACATGGAATGAAAACAAGTATAAAGGCTATACACTATGGGTGCAAGGTGGTGTGGTAACTCAAAACCTGGCCATAGCCAAAGCAAATAAATGGTCTGATTTTGTATTCGATGAAGATTATGAGCTCAAGGGGCTTGAAGAGTTGGATGATTTCATCAAGACGAATCACCATCTCCCGCATATACCTTCAGAAGCTGAGGTAATAAAAGATGGTTACAATGTACATGAGATGAACACCAAGCTGCTTCAGACCATTGAGGAGCTTACACTTTATACCATAGCTCAAGACAAGCAGCTTCGAGCGCAGGCAGAGCAACTGAAAGCACTGGCAGAAAAAGTAGCCTTGATCTCGTCAAGTCATTGATCCATCTGCAAATCTCAACGAAATGAAAAAGATATTTGCATTATCCATATTTCTGTTTTTTCAACTTACCGTATTCGCAGGAGCAACTTATAAGTTAGAGAAATGGCTGAATGTGAGGGACGCCATGGGTTTCCCAGGAAGTTGGGGGATCAAGGGCTCGGCAACTGCTGCTAACCAAATTGAAGTACGCGTCTTCTATAAAAGATACTATGGGAGTGGTGGCAGAGGAAGCAACGCCTTATTGTTTGGAAAGTTGCTGAACAAAAATAGCACCAACAATCATGGAGGCATGGGATTTCAAGTAGGTACCAGACAACCTGCTTGGTTGTGTAATATCAATCCATTCTGTACTACAGGAGCATTTGAAAACAGTATTTTCAGCGATCAGGAGAGTTATTACAAGGAGCGAATCAATAAAGCTTTTCTGAATACGCTCGGATCTTCTGCTGATGAATTTGTTGTTTGGGCTCATGGTACGCAGATAAGAGTTATTGTAGAAGTAGAGCTCAAAGGGAATAGAAGACCCAAGGACGTACAATCCGTAAACCTGCCAGGAATTGGTGTGATCCCCTTTAGCGAATTCACACAAAGTGGGATAACATTTGAAAATAATTTCATACAGTTTGCCCGGCCCGATGGAAAAGTAACGGTGGTTTCACATCGCGGATATTGGGAAAAGACAGGTGTGGTACAAAATTCTTTGAAAGCCATTTCTGCTGCGGCGGCATTATCTGGAGCTGAAGGGATTGAAATAGACGTACGAAGTACGAAGGAAAAACATCCCATTTTATTCCATGATGATAAACCGCAAAAAATATTGCAGGACATTCCAAACAAACAAAACTCCGTGTATGACTATAACTGGTCACAGTTGAAGAATTATTCACTGTACGATCGATTCAATAAAAAGTCAACGGAAAAACTTACGGATCTTGCAACGGCCTTTAAACACATACGCGATAAGAAGATCAATAAGATTATCAATATAGACATTGGTATACCGGCTCAAGTTCCTCAAAATGGAAAAAAAGTAGATGGTAAACCTTTTGCTGATGCGGTTTTTCTAGAGTCTATCAGATTAGCCTGTGAATATAATATCTCCAATCGCGTACTTCTAAAAGGGAACTATGCATGGAATGACCCAATTTGGAAGCAGGTTTCCACCATTTTAAGAAGATATGCAAAGCTAAAAGAAGGGAAATTGGTAGCTCCAAGAATTGCTTACACGGCAAGAGTAGGTGATAATATTGCTAACTGGTCTGGGTACATAAATAATTGGTTAGACGTATCCAAAGGCAGTAAAAAAGTACCGGGTTTAAAAGTAGTGGGTATAGAAGTGTTTCTAAAAACATGGGCTACCACTGCGCGAGATAAAGGGATTAAAAATATGATTCCTAAGATCAAACAAGCCGGACTGGCGGTCGCTACTTATTCGGAAACGCCGGCAAGTTGCCAAGGATATTGGACTAAAAGTGCGGTAGAAAGGTACGTAGACACGAGCGAAGATCAGCGAAACGATTTCGAATGGTTGCTCTCGAATGGATTCAATTACGTGATCACAGATTTGCCAGTAAACCTGGTCAGCTATAGAAATAAAAAACTCTACACTGGAGATCAATCATCGGGCATACCTTGGAAAACAGACGAACCAAAAACCTTTAAAAAATGGAACCTCTCAAAAGGATTTACTTTTGAGCTTAAAGGAAAACCAGAGTCTCTTAGGAATAAGGTTTTGTATGAAGTGATAAAGAGTGGCTCTAATGTTGCCTATTACAGAATAGGAATGGATAATGGCTACAGATTCTACGTGGATCGATTTATTACCCAAAATGGGAAGCGGTACAGGTGGAGAATGACGCTCTGGGAAACGGAGGAAGCACAGTATACCAATTATCGAAACAAAGAGGTCTACTTCGCCTTTATCCAAGAGCCCGGGGAATTAAGACTACATGTTGGTTTACCGAATGGAAAGTTTGGATGTACTTATTCAGACTATGCTTGGAAGAACATAACATTGGCCGCTTCTACCCAAAACCCGACCTTAAAGGTAAGAAGGCATAAATCCATTGCCGATTCCAAGACTCGGACTACCTTCAAGGCCTATTGCCGAACAGATATCTTTCAACGGTCTATTGATTGGTATTTTAAGCCAATAGGCAAATCCTCTCCTACGTTTGGTTTAATTGACCATAATAATAAATTCACTGGCAAGTCGGATTTAAAGAATGACGCAGAGGTCAATAAAGATGATAACAAAAGGTTAGGCAAATGCCAATACTTTCAAAATAGATTCTCAAAAAATTCGGGTGCAAGAGTGGCAAGTACCGCTGCAGATAAGAACGTAGGGTTTAGTGAAATAGCTCCTGAAAGCCGTGATGCAAGCTTTTCTGTTTACCCCAATCCAAACCAAGGGATTATACATTTAAACGTAACTGGTTTGGTTGAAGACAAACAGATGATAAATTTAAATTTATATAACCTCCAAGGAAAACTGGAAGCAAGTAAGGTCTTTTCTGCTCAGAAAGATCAAAATGAACTGGTATGGGACTTAAGTGATGGGAAAGTTTCTACTGGCGTATATGTTTTAAAAACAGAAGTGGTGGGTCAAGTAATTACGAGAAGAGTGGTTATGGACTGCGGTTGTGATAATTAGAAATTTGTAATTGCTACTTCAAAACACATTGGGTTTAATTTTATTCAAAAGCCCAATGTGTTTTTTACATTTTAAGAGTGTTTCATTTTACAATTGAATTAAAAATCATCATCAAAATCATCTCCCCCACGATCACGCTGATTTCTATTTTTAAAGTCTTTCTGATTAATGCGATAGGTGAAGCTTAAGGTATAAGACCGTGGTCTTCGTTGCCACTCTGAATTAAACTCAAAATTTTCATCAACTGTGTTAAATCGGTAAATCCCAGAGTTAAATACATCTCTTACATTAAATACCAATGTGCCTTTCTTCTTCATGATTTGCTTGCTCAGGCCCAGGTCAAGTTGATAATAGGATTCTCTATCGCCTTGTGATCTGTTTTGAGGAGCTCTGTACCTAAAATTAGTCTGAAACTCCACCTCTTTTAGGAGCGTCATTCGCGAATTAAAGCGGGTATTGAGCGTGTAGGCTTCAGCATCAAAATTCTGATCCGAGAACTCACCGGTAATTACAGATCGGTACAAATTAGCGTTAGCATTCACTCTCCACCAGTCGGTGAGGTCATGTGAATAATTGAACTCAAAGCCGAAGGCATTTTCAAGAGATAAATTGACCGGCTTTGAAATATTTACCGAATCTACTCTGGTTGTGATTCTTTGGACTACCCCATCCGTTCTTCTGTAATAAACACTCGAAAAAAGCGTAGCCTTTTTCCAGGTCTTTAGAAAGCCTATTTCATAGGAATCTGTGAATGTGGGATCCAGATCCGGATTACCTGTACGCAAGTTTCTGTTATCACCAATGGTAAACGGAAATGGATTGAGGTTTCTTGACCTCGGACGCCTGATCCTGCGGCTATAGCTGGATTGTAGAGATGCTCCTTGTTTTATTTCATAGGTAAAGAATGCGCTTGGGAAAAAATTCGTATAGTTCTTTGGAAACGACTCATTCGTTTGTAGCAACTCAATATCGATAGCAGTAGTTTCCATCCGTAAGCCTAACTGATAGGATATTTTACTAAGCTTATTGCTGTAAATAGCATATCCGGCATGGACATCTTCATCGTACCTAAAGTTATTGCTGAGTGCCGTTTCATTTACCCACACTTCGTCAATAAAACTCTCCACCAAATAATCATTAGCGAGGTCTCTCAGATTACCACGGTAACCCACTTCAAATTTGGCATCATTTCCCAGTGGGTGAACATAATCCATTTGCAATAGCCAGCTACGTTCACTTTCCTGATTATCTGATCGCTGGTCAGAAATAGTTTCAAAATCTTCGTCCGATGAAAATACGATAGACTCAACAATATCTGCCTTTTCAATTTCGGCATTATTTCTATACTGTATGTCAGCCGTAAGCTTGGCTCCTGTTTTCTCAAAATTCCTACTGTAGGACAAAGCAAATTCATTGTTCACATCTTCCTCATCTTCCTCCTCCAGCCGTAGCGTTTCCAAAGTCATTAAAGAATTCACATCAAAATCTCGATAAAACGTTTCGCGGTCATTTATCCCGTCAGAAATGCGGTAGAGGTATGAAGCTGTAACGGTGTTATTATCATCGATCAACCACTCAGTGCCCATTCGGAAATTATTAGAGATACCTCCGCGTTGAAAGTCGATCTCCTGGTCAGTTACAAGTGTACCTTCATCGGTAAAAAACCGCTGAAAGCTATTTCCAAAACCTGGTACATCGCGATACCTGAACGCATAATTGCCAAAGAAATTAAGCTTCTCTTTTCTGTAATTAAAGTTTACTGAGGCCCCATGATTATCCGGATAACCTGTATCCAAAGTAACCGCACCGTTAAACCCGCTTTCTCGTTTCTTTTTTAGAATTATGTTAATGATGCCTGCGTTACCCTCAGCATCGTACCTGGCAGAAGGATTAGTAACTACTTCTATATTTTCGATAATATCACCTTGCAACTGTCTTAAACCATCGGTACCACTGATACCAATTAACCCCGAGGGTTTACCATCAATTAATATTCTAACATTTTCACTTCCTCTCAGGCTTACATTACCTTCTTGATCTACCGCCACACTAGGAACATTATCCAAAATATCAGCGGCTGTTCTCCCTGCATTACTCAGGTCTTTATCCACATTGAAAATACGCTTGTCCAGTGTCATTTCCATTTGATCTTTTTCTGCCGTTATAACAACTTCGGAAAGTGTTTCTACATCAGCGCTTAGGTTGATAGTACCCAGATCCACAACCGGTGTTTTCTTGTTGATAATAATATTCTCAAATAATTCCTCTCGATAAGAAATGAATTGTAATGAGGCATAGTACTTTCCGGGTTTTACTTCTATGGAAAATGCTCCGTTAGCATCAGTAATGCTCCCGGTCACCAAACTAGAATCTTTAGCACTAAAAATACTTACGCTGGCATATTCCAGTGGTTTTTTAGTGTCAGCATCAATTATTTTTCCTGCTATTTGCTTGCTTTGCTGTGCATATAATAGACCGGTGAGAAATATTAATGTCACCGTCAATATTTTGGTCATGCCTATTTGCTTCTTTGTTTTCGTAATCTCCTTCTCTCCGGATTACTTAAATGGTCGAACATTGAAGTCATAACAGAATCGAATGCTATTTGTTGATTTTGATCGCAATAGCCGCGAAGTGTTTTCATGTGCTCGAAATTGAGGCGTTCAAAATCTGACTGTGCCGCTGAAAGCCTTAAGAAGAGACTGTCTGCTACTGCTAAATCATCCGTACCTGAGGCAAAGAGTAACTGCTTTCTGTAGCCTTTCATGTCATTCATGAGCTTCCTCGATTCCTGAAAGTGGACTTTTCTGGCTTCTCGGAACAGACGTAACTGCTTCTCACTTAGATTCAGCTTCCGTTTCAGAAAACGCTCTACCCTCGGAGGTCCGTTAGCATGCATTCGTTTCTTATGCGGACTATCTTTCAACCAAAAAAAAGATATCGTAGCTATATTCACGATGATCAAAACGATCACGAGAATCACTAGTATTTTATTCGTTTTCATAAATCAGGTCATTATTATAAAGGGAAGGCCATGCCGAATTATACTCAACCGCCAGTTCCTCAATCATTTCTGTATCTGATGTACTACCGGATAGCATACCCACTAAAAACAGTACATTTAAAATGATAACTACACCGGTTCCGGCAAGGCTCCATTTCGAAGCGATTCTTACCTGGGAATCTTCTTCCATTCTACCCTTCAATCGAGTGTAAAAATAGGGGTCAGTAGATGCTGACTTTAAATTATCCAGGCTTTCGAGCGTTCTTTTAACTTCATTATCTACTCGCTTTGTCATAATTCTTTATTTACGTAATAATTTTTGAGTCGCTTTTTTAGATTCGACTTCGCACGATGTAATAGTGACTCAACAGATGAAATCGAGGTCTGCATTACATCGGCCACTTGCTGGTAACTTTTACCCTCCACTTTAGTTAACAAAAAAGCGGTTCTTTGATTTTCTGATAACTGATCGATGGCACCAAAGAGCACCATAGATCGTTGCTTATTTTCCAAGGTAACTCCGGGATGAACTTCCTCCTTATAGTAACTCCCATATCGATCCTCTTTGCCAAATAATGAATATAAAAAGCCTAAGCGTTTTTGTGTCTTTTGTTTTCTGATGAGTTGAAGTGCCTCATTCACTGTTATTCGATAAATCCACGTACTTAACGAAGAATTGGCATTGAACTTTTCAATAGCATTATATACTTCGATAAAAACTTCCTGGGCGAGATCCTCTGCTTCACTGGCATTCCTCACGTAGCTAAAACATAAATTATAAACATTATCCTTATAACTCTCCACCAGAATTTTGAATGCCTCCTCATTACGTTGCTTGAGGCCAGTGATTAGCTTTTTCTCGTTCAAATCTGGTGGAGGTTCTAATAGGTCTTATTTACCTTGACGCAGGCCTCTTTGTCGCAACATTTTACGTTCTCTGCCAGTATGTGTATCTAAAAACAAACGCTGATCATCAGTCAGCTCAGCCCGCACTTTCTGATGGGTAGCAGCCTTCAGCTTAGCCATTTCAATTTTCAAACTACCTATTTCTTCTATCATGGCGTTTATGCTTTTCATATCGGCTTCATCGGCTGTAGTGAGTGTTTTTAAACGTGCTTCTTTCTCCCCCAACTGATTCCTTAAGGGAAGTATCTGTTTTTGATTCTCGGTTCTTAATGCCTTGATGTTTTCTTTTTGATCATTGGTGATATCGGGAATCCGATCCAGAAAATTCTGTCTCATTTCAGATCTTTGTTCCATCCTATTCCTACTCTCACCTCTATTTTGACCAAATGAGATCACTGATAACATGATTAAAAGTGACAACGCACCTACGGATACTTTTGAGTTTTTCATGACTTTAAATTTTTGATTCTTATCGTTAGATGCCAAGTCGCGGAAAAACTTGCTACCGACAGTTGAATTAACTAAAAATATCTAAATTACGTGTAGAGGCATATATTTTTAGAATATCTAATATCCAGAATATTGGGCACGAGGATAAAAAAAATGGTAAAAAGCCTATGTATGTAAGATTTACAGATAGATATTTTACTAGTATCTTTTGGGAACTTAGAGAAGATAGTGAAACAACTTAAATTGTATGATCATTATTAATTAGGTGAACCCTTATAACACGAGAATGGATAAAACAAAGACTATAGCGTACATCGAATCTGACGAAGAAACTATGGATCAAATGGTTGATATGGCGATTTCATCAACGCCAGAAGAAAATATGCTTAGATTTTGTGAAGTGCTATCTGCACAGTTAGCAATGCAAAGCATTGATCTAAAAACGTGTCCAGTGGAGCGAACAATCTACTATATCGAAGAGTGAGAGATACACCAAACAACAGATTTCCCGATCATTTCCGTGCTTTTATAAATGAACTAAACGATCATAAAGTTGAATATATATTAATTGGAGGCTATGCTATGGGTGTTTATGGTCATTACCGAGGAACCGGAGACCTGGATATTTTTGTAAATGCCAACGAACATAACGCTGAACGATTAATTAAAGCTTCCATATCGTACGGCATACCTGCTACTAGTCTGAAAAAAGAAATGTTCTTAGTACCTAAAATGATTGGTATTGGTCAACCTCCACTGAGAATAGAAATATTAAAGAAACTGGATACTGTAGATTTCACCTACGCTTATCAAAGGTCGGAGATAAAAGAAATTGACGGACTGCATATAAGAGTAGTAAGTTTAGACGATTTAATACTTCTAAAAAAAGCGGCAAAAAAAGGTAGGGATAAGGCCAGAGATAGCGAAGATCTTAATTTTCTTAAAAAGCTTAAGTCTAAGCTTAAAAGATAACATGTAGCGCCCTCTAAAGGGCAGTCACATAATAAAAAATCATAAAAATACTAGCCACCAGCTTGACCAAAGTACCGACTAGAAATCCGACAAATGAACCCCAGGCTGCACGCATGGCCTCTTTCGATTCTTTACCGGCGAGATATTCTCCCAATAACGCGCCTAACAAAGGCCCTACAATAATCCCGATAGGAATAAAAAACAATCCGACTAGTAGCCCTACAAAAGTTCCTATTACACCGAGCCGGCTTCCTCCATATCGCTTAGTGCCATAGGCCGGAATAATATAATCAAGACCCGTAACTACCACGGTAATTACGAACCAGATAATCATAAATTTTGTGGTAAATGGTGCCTCAGACTGAAATTGCAGCACCAAAAGGCCGCCATAACTCAGGGGAGGTCCGGGTACAATAGGAAGAAAACAACCAATGATCCCTGCTAACATTAAAATCCCAGCCAGGACCATTAAAACTATATCCATAATTTGATACTATTGGAACGTGAACATCAAAAATGAACTTCTTAAAGAACATTCAAAACAGCAATCCAAAAAAATTGCCGGCTACATTGGCCATGATCCTAAGCGATTTACTCAGCTCATCGATTGTCTTCTCGATCATGAATATCGCGTTTCTCAAAGGGCAGCCATGGCGCTAAGCCATACGGTGGATCGACATCCAGAATTACTCAATCCTCACTTGTATAGGTTAGTCAAAAACCTGAGAAAAAACATTCATATAGCTGTGATACGAAATACTATCCGCCTTTTACGGGGGATTAGTATTCCTGATAACCTTATGGGTGAAGTAACGGATATCTGCTTTGGTTTGATGGAGTCCAATGAAACTCCAATAGCCGTTAAGGTATTTGCCATGACCGTACTGGCCAATGTCTGTGAGAAGGAACCCGATCTCAAAAATGAACTCGCCTTGATCATAGAAGACCAACTGCCTTATGGTTCTCCGGGATTTAGAAACCGTGGAGCTAAGATCTTGAAGAGGCTCCGAAAGTAGACCTTATTTAATCTGTTCCTCCTTCATAACAAACCCTAGCTCTTCCAATTCTTCTAAAATAGGCTCATAGATCTCGGGTTTTATGGGTATTTGAACGCCAGTTAGGCTGATTTTTCCGTTTAAAATAAGCTTAGCAGCGATACCAATAGGTAAGCCTACGGTTTTTGACATGGCTGTATTTACAGGATCGTCTCCCTCAGCAATCAACGTACTATTGATCTCTCTGGGTGCTCCGTTTTCCAGATATTCAAACTTATGCCACATTACGATCATATCGCGATCGCGATCGTTTAGTGTCCATTTTTTCTTAAGTATATGTTCCAAAACTTGAGCGGGCGTACCTTCCGCAAGGCCTACAGGCTCATCCTCAAAAATTCCTGCCCATTTCAAACGATGCATTTCAGGGCCATCCATGTCTAGCCCCATATAATGTGCAAGCTTTAATTCTACAGAATCATTTGGGTTATAACTTAAGAACGAGTTTATAAAATCCCGGTGACTCATCTTCTCTACGCCCTCCATCTGATAGGTATCATCAGTAGCCCCCAACTGGACAAATACGTCCCAAGCGCGACAGAAACCAGGTTTCCTGAAAGTTCCACGATAAATAGTGTTAATACCTCTCAAACCATATACGTCCAGATATTTTAAAGAATCACGATTAGCATACCCTTCAAAATAACCATAGCCGGCAATATGGACCTGCTCCGTTCTTCTGAACAGTTTATGGTACGGTATAAATTTATATTTTCCTTCTTGTATGAATTTCACGATCCCCTGCCCCGCCAGTACCACATTTCTAGGGTTCCAGGTAAATTTATATTCCCAGGGGTTATCGTCTGTCTGATCCGGAGCTAATAACCCACCCGTAAACGTTTCAAAGGCCATCAGTTCATGACCCTCGTTCCTGATCTTATCTATTACTTTCATGGCTGACATATGGTCTATGCCAGGATCCAAACCGCATTCATTTAATAGAATTATACCTTTCGTCTGAGCCTCTTTATCCAACGTTTTAAGCTCAGGGGATACATAAGAGGCAGTGATAAGATTAACCGAATGAGCTACACAGGACTCAGCCACCAGTGGATGAAACCGTGCAGGTAACATTGATATCACTAGATCAGCTTTTCCTATTTCAGATTGCCTTTGCTCTTGGTCATTAATATCAAACTCAAAGGCCTCGGCATTCTCATTACCATTACACTTGTCCTTTGCCAGATTAGAATTAAAATCTCCGATCTTAATAAACCAATTGTTTTCTACAGCATTCTTTAGTAAGTAATCAATGAGTGAAGTTGCTGATCTCCCAGCGCCTAAAATCAAAATTGTTTTCATCAAAAAGTGTCAGTAGTCCGGCCAAGATAGGAGAAAAGGAAAGTGAAAACATCAAATAGGGCCAATAAAATTTTTGAGTGCAAAATGTAAGCGTATATTGCATCCCCTATTATTTTATTTATGGATGGATTTCACATTTTTCCAACGTTCTCAGAATTGTCTAAACAAGATCAAGAATTAGTAGTAAATGCTCAAAAAGCTACTGAAAACAGCTACTCTCCCTATTCAAATTATAGAGTAGGTGCCGCGGTTCGGTTGGCAAGTGGACAGATTCTTTTAGGATCCAACCAGGAAAATGCCTCCTATCCGGCAGGATTGTGTGCGGAAAGGGTGGCGCTCTTTCATATTTCCTCTACCTACCCGGATGCTATCGTGGAAAGTATAGCTACCGTGGCAAAAAGAAAAGGTGATACTAAATTTAAACCTGTCACACCTTGTGGTATCTGTCGCCAGGTAATGCTAGAACTTGAAATAAGACAAAAAAGTAACATTAGAGTTTTGATGCAATCGTCAGATGAACGCTGGATTACATCAGAAAACATCAGAAAACTATTACCTTTTAGTTTTGAGCAAGATAATTTATAGTGAACCTATTTATATTTATTAATATTAATTTAGGTGTCTCATTAGGTGGTCTTCATGAAGTTTAACTTTAAGAACTTAAGTCTAAGAACTCTAATCTATCTTTATTTTGGGTTATTGATAGTGGTATTCGTGGCCCATTTTTTATCCACCAAGTTTATTCATTCATCTATTAAAAAAGAGTCAGATAAGGCAGAAGTAGTTCAACAGCTTAGCAATGACCTATTTAAAATGGTGGGGTTGGCCCATCAAATGCAACTGCAAAACCGCCCTGAGCTGCGTTTTGAATTAATGCCTGTCCTGGGCAAGCATGAAAATCAACTCCAGCTATTAAAAATTGGTGGGAGGTTTCAAGGAAGTAAGATAGACCCCTTAACCGGTGAAGTATTGATAGAATATCAGAAAATCTTGCCCCATTGGAATTCGCTGAATGCAAACCTCAATATTTTGTTAGCTCGAGATGTTAAGCTCGATAGCTCTTTTTTATCAGCACAACCTGAATTAGTGGCCACCACGCAAGAAGGGGCCTTAGCTTTAGTTAATACAGTGAGCAGTACGTACCATTATAATCTGGATGCATTAAAAAAGACACTACATCATAACTTAGAAGCACATCAGACTTATCTGGATCGGGTATCGACCTTTTTTCTTGTTTTAGAGCTATTACTATTGGCTATTTTCACCGTGTGTATTTTAAGGTTTTTTATTCGGCCATTAAATGAAATTGCCATTACTACCGCCCGTATAGCAGAAGGCAAAAATACTGGTGTAGAAGTACCGTATTTCCAAAATGAATTCAGAGCTATAACTAATGCGTTGAGCAATTTATCAACTACCCTTTCGGGCATAACTCACTTTGTGAAAGAAATAGGGAACGGTAATTTGGAAGTTAACCTGGACAGGGATCAGAAAGAGATAGACACCGATAGCCTTGAAGGTGCATTGATTTCAATGAGGGATCAGATGAAAGAAGTACAGCGCAACGAGGCAGAAAGAAAATGGTCAACGGAGGGTTTAGCACAATTTGTAGAAATATTACGTACTACGGACTCCAATGTCACGGAACTGGGAGACAAGATCATTTCCAGGCTGGTAGAATATACAAACTCCAATCAAGGTGGCATTTATCTGCTTAATGATCAAGAGGAGAAACCCACGCTGGACCTCGTCTCTTTGTATGCATTTAATAAGAAAAAATTTGAGGAAAGAAAAATTCGTGTCGGCGAGGGATTACTCGGCCAGACTTTTCTAGAGCGTAAAACCACCTATTTATTAGAGGTGCCTGAGGATTATATTGATATCGTATCGGGGTTAGGCGGAGCTTCGCCTAAAGCTATTCTAATAGTGCCTTTAATGGTCAACGATGAGATATATGGCGTTCTTGAAATCGCCTCTTTTAATGAATACAAAACACATGAAATCGATTTTATAGAGAAATTATGCGAAAGTATAGCTTCTACAATTTCAGGTGTAAAAGTAAATCAGCGAACCAAGGTATTGCTTGAAGAATCTCAGCAACTTACCCAGCAGATGCAAGCTCAGGAAGAAGAAATGCGCCAAAATATGGAAGAGTTAACTGCCACTCAAGAGGAAATGGCCCGGACAGAAAATGAGCGTTTGGCAAGGCAATCTGTAATTGACCAAAATATTGGTATCGCAGAATTTAACTCATCAGGAAAACTAATATTTAGTAGTACTGAATATAATAAGCAGTTGGGTTTTGCCGAAGACCAATCCCCGGATATAGATCTAAAAACCTTAGTTGTTAAAAACGTGGTTGAAGGATATAAGGGTTTAATCGAAAAGAATGGAAATCAAAGTAAAATTAATACCTACTCGATCTTCAGCAGTATAGTTACTGAAGGAGAACAAAAAATGATCGAGCTGTCGCTCAAGGTAGACAGCTTAAGAATTGATCAGGAGGATAGTGACGAACTCGAGCGAATGCTGCGTATACAGCTTGAAAGTTTAGATATAACACAGGGTAAACTGGAAGAGCAAATTGAGGTTTACAAGCAAAAGACAAAGCTATTATCCACTTCCTCTTGTATTATAATTTTAGACAGCGGGTTAACCGTTATGGAATGTAACGATCTGGCCGCCCGCTCCGTGCGTAAAGAAATTGAAGATATTATCGGGCTAAAAATACAGGAACTGTTTAATGACTTTGATGATTCTTCCGGGCATCAATCCATTATTACTGACAATGGTGAGATTTTAGAAATAGATGTATCTATTTTACAGAACAAAACGGAATATATTATTCAATGGAATGGATGAAAGGTTGCAAGCTTCTAATAAGAACTAACTGAGATGAAAGATGTAGATATTGCCGATTTAAGGCGCATAACAGAGCTAGTCAAAACTAAGCATGGTTATGATTTTACTAATTATGCTATGTCATCATTTAAAAGACGTATAGTACGGATATTAGAGATGCATAACCTGAATATTGATTCATTATTAGCTAAGCTACAGCATCGAGCATTTGCCGAAGAGTTCCTGAATGAGATCACCGTAAATGTTACAGAAATGTTTAGAGACCCCTCTTTTTGGCGCGTTCTCAGAGATGACATTATTCCGGCTATTCTACTGAATCATCAAAAAATCCGGATCTGGCATGCAGGCTGTTCTTCCGGTGAAGAAGTATTCTCCATGGTCATTCTTCTGAAAGAAATGAATCTGCTGAATAACGCCCAGATCATTGCCACAGATCTGGATACTAATATTCTAGATAGGGCCAAAAAGGGCGAATACACCTTGAAGAATATGGAGCTCAATGAAAAGAATTATATCCGTTTTCAGGGCACAGGTTCGCTAAAGGATTATTATAAGGATATAAATAATAAAGCGGTACTGGACAAAACGCTGGTAGCCGGTGTTTCGTGGCGTAATCATGACCTGGTTAAAGGAGCCATTTTTAACAAGTTTGATCTGGTTTTATGCAGAAATGTAATGATCTATTTCAATCAGACATTGCAAAATGAGGTTTTGAAAAAGTTCCATGAAAGCCTCTTCAAATACGGATACTTAGCCATTGGTTCTAAAGAATCTCTTATCTGGTGCGATATCGCTAATAAATTTATTGTAGTAAACAATGAAGAAAAGATTTACAAAAAAATAAAGGATTAGCCTCTATCTGTAGAATATGTTAAAGTTTAATTTACACGATAGATATAAGGCTGTGGTTATTGGTGGCTCTGCTGGCAGCTTTCAGGGTATTGTTAAAATTCTGTCAAAAATACACTCTGATTTTCCTTTGCCAATAATTATGTGCCTGCACAGGTTAAAGCACGTACGTAATGGATTTGTAGAAGCCTTATCCATAAAGAGTATTGTAGAAATTACTGAACCCTACGATAAACAAAATATTAAGAAAGGCCAGGTTTACCTTGCCCCTGCAAACTATCATATGTCAGTAGAGCTTGGCCACTATTTTAGCCTTTCTACGGAGGAAATGATCAACAACTCACGGCCGGCTATTGATATTACTTTAGGCAGTTGTTCCTACGTCTACCGGGATAAGCTCATAGGAATATTACTTTCAGGTGCGAACAAAGACGGCGGGTTAGGAATGAAATATATTAAAGACAAAGGTGGACTTACTATTGTACAAGATCCGGAGGAATGCATGATAGATACTATGCCAAAAGCCGCTATGAATTTAACTACCATTGATCATGTGCTTAAAATTGAGCAAATTGTACAACTATTGAACGAATTACATAAACTATATAGAAAATGAGGTCCAAAAGACAGCTAGGTTTGTTTTTAGTCGTGCTTTATCTTGTTTGCACTGCAGCAACAGCCTATTTCGCCTTTAGTCTTTCCGATGATTTGGTTGAAAGCGGTGCTTTAGGCATACACAGCGTAGAACAGGCTGAAGGTGTTTTCATGCGTCTTTTCTTGATGGTGGCCGCCACCTTATTACTTGGCTTGGGAAGCTTATTTTACCTGTTAAATAATAAATCTACTGAGTTAGTATACGTAGAGAAAAAAACAGAAAAAAATATTGAAAATGAGCAAGAAGAAGATGATGAACAGTTCACTGATTTAGATATCGCCAAAATCAGGAAACTGGCTGAATCTAAGAAAGCAAACGCAGCAGAACTTATACAGGCGGCGTTAGAAGAGATATGTAATGAGCTTGAGGCCGGGCTGGGGGCATTTTATTTGGCTAAAAAAGAGAAAGCTATAAATACACTGCAAATGTCCGCCACTTATGCCTTAGCCCTCGGTGAAACCAAACGGCCCTCCTTTGAATTTGGGGAGGGTTTAGTGGGGCAAGTAGCATCGGAAAAAAAGCTGATTAATATCGATGAGGTGCCCAAAGGATATCTAAAAGTAGTGAGTGGACTTGGGAAAGCAGAGCCTAGATATTTATTAGTAGTACCCGTGTTAAAAAAGGGTAACATTTATGGCGTAGCTGAGATCGCCTCATTCACTCCTTTTGATAAGGGGATAATCAAGAGCGTTCAAAAAGCATTTGAGGTAGTAATGACCCAACTGTCAGGGCCGAAAACCGGAGCTAAAAAATCCGCTCCAAAAAAAAGTGAAAAAGAGTAAATCCAAGATCGATGTTCACAAGTATTAAAATAAGTGCGAAAATAACAGGTCTTGTCATTGTTATGGTGATTATAACCTTACTTGGTGTGGGTTATATATCTTACCATGTGAGTAAACGTGACGTTCGTGAGCGCTTCAATAATAACCTGCAGGTCACGGCTGAACAAAGAGCAAGTAAGCTCAATCATTACTATGAGCAGGTGAGGGCAAACCTTCAGTTTTTAAGTACAAATCAAATAATTGTGGAAGGAGCCATACCAGCCACAACGCCTAGTCTTCAAACGGAAGAAGAAAGCTCTGATCTACAAGTTGATGATAACGATTTCACGGCAGAAAACTTCGACTTTGCTGCGCCAGAACCTATAAAACCGGAATATGATGTATTAGGGTTCTTAAATTCTATTAAGCAAGCATTCAGTTATCCTGATATTTTTATAGTAGAGCGAAACGGAGTTATAAAATATTCTACTAACGCTTCTTTGACTGCAGGAGATAATTTCAAAGACCCTAATGGCCGTACGATTTCTGAAGTCTCAAGAGGAACTTCCTTAGGAAGCATAATAAAACAAGATGATGAATATGTTTCCTATGCGGGAACGCCAGTGAATACTGCAGAAGGCACCACCCTAGTACTGATAATCAAGCTAGATGTCTCCGACATCTTTGAAATAGCGCAAGATACCACCGCTTTAGGCAAAACCGGAGAAGTAATACTCGCTCAGTTAGATACCTTACAGCGCAAGGTCTATTTTCAAAACCTGCTAAGAAATGACACTACTACATCGCTGAAGTGGTTTGAGCAAGATGGTTTGAAAGGTGAGCTTATCACCAGCACCTTTGAGGTCAGTTCTGGCTCCACTATTGGAACAGATTACCGAAATCAACAAGTTATCGCGGCATGGGCTTCCGTGCCATCCATAGGGTGGAATCTAATCGCAAAAATTGACGATGATGAAGTACTTTCAGAAATCGGTGGTTTAACGCAGCAATTTTTGATAGCAGGTTTGATTTTGATCATCTTGACGGTTATTGCCTCACTCATCTTTTCGCGATATCTAACCGGATCGCTAGACTATTTAAAATCAAGCCTTGAACTAGTTGGTAACGGGGTACTTCCCAATAAAGTAGAGAAGAAATCCAATGATGAAATAGGGCTAATGGCTAATAGTCTTAATTATTTGGTTCAAACGCTAAAAAAGACCGCTGGTTTTGCTCAGAAGATAGGTGAAGGAGACTTCGATGCCAACTTTAAGCCCATAAGCGATGATGATGCACTGGGAAATGCTTTGGTGGGTATGCGTGATAATCTGATAGAAGCGGAAAAGCGCGATAAAGAGAGGAATTGGATCGTGACCGGTGTCGCTGAGATTGGCGAAATACTACGAGCCCATAACAGCATAGATACCCTGGGAGATGAAGTAATACAATATATTATTGGAAAGATAGACGCAGTACAGGGCGCATTCTATGTGATCAATGATGATGAAAATGACCCTTGCCTTGATATGAAGGCAAGCTACGCCTACAATCGAAAAAAGCATCTGGAGGTAAGTTTTCGGTTTGCAGAGGGCTTAGTAGGTCAGGCCGCGGCTGAAATGGATACCGTACTTCGCACCGAAATACCAGAGGATTATGTGACCATTACATCAGGAATTTTAGGTGATCAAAGGCCAACTGCTATTCTTATCGTTCCACTTATTACGCAGGAAAAAGTCTATGGTGTTCTGGAATTTGCAGGTTTTGAAAGGTTTAATGCCAGTAAGGTAAAATTTGTGGAAGAGCTGAGCGTGATCCTGGCGCGTACCGTATTTAACATCAAAGTGAACGAGCGAACACGCCAGTTGCTGGCAGAGTCACAAACCATGAGTTCAGAACTGCAGGAAAAGCAGGAAATTTTAAGGCAAAATGCCGAAGAAATGCAGGCTACCCAGGAAGAACTTCAAAAGTCCAATAACAAGCTTGAAGAGCAAATAGAAGAGGTAAATCGTACCCAAAAGAGAATGCAATTACTTCTCGAAAATGCTTCTGAAGTAATCACCATTTACGAGGAAGATGAAACGATAAGGTATATAAGCCCATCCGTAGAGCCGATTCTGGGCTACACGCAAAAAGAGATGATGGGTGGTAGTGATATTGATAAAGTGGGTGAGGAATTTAAAGATGCCTTTAAGAAAATGTTTGCTGAGCTTAAAGAGAATCCGGAAGAGCAGGTAACACTACAGTATGAATACAGAACTAAAGAGGGAGATTATATCTGGATTGAATCAACAGGTACTAACTTTATGTCTAATCCGGCTATTCATGGCCTCATTGTAAACTCTACGGATATTACCGAACGCAGACGGGCCGAACGGGAGCAGCGAATGCGCAGTAAAATGCAGGCACTTTCAGAAAATTCACCTGACCTGATCACACGGTTAGAAGAGGATTCTATTTCTTATATAAATCCGGTGATAGAAGATTACACGGGCAAAGCGCCTACCTCTTATCTCCATCAGAAATTTGAGGAAATGGATCTGAATAATGCTATTCTGGATCGCTGGTTGGAAATCGTAGAAGAGGTGAACAGCAGCAACCAAAAGGTTTCCACGGAAATGGACTTCCCTTCGGAAATGGGAGACAGAGTAATGCAGGTAAATGCTATCCCCGAGTTTGATGAACAGGAAACACTTGAGTCCGTATTAGTAGTATCACACGATATCACTGAGCGAAAGATAATTGAGCTCGAAATTCAAAACAAGAACAAAAAAATAGCGGATAGTATAAACTACGCCAAGCGGATCCAGAATGCGATACTGCCCAACAATAACGTTATAAACAGGATACTCCCGGACTCCTTCATACTCTACAAGCCAAAAGATGTGGTAAGCGGAGATTTTCCGTGGTACGTTCAAATGGGTGATGATATTTTCATGGCTGCGGTAGACTGCACAGGTCATGGAGTGCCTGGTGCACTATTATCTTTAATTGGTTACTTCTTGCTCAATGACATTGTGCGGAGTAGGAAAATATCCGATCCGGGACTTATTCTTGATCAGTTAGATGAAGGCGTAACCACCACGTTAAGGCAAGACCAAGATGACTCCAAGACTAAGGATGGTATGGATATAGCACTTTGCAAGCTCAATCCTGAAAAGCGTACCGTGGAGTATGCCGGAGCACACCGCCCCTTATATATGATGAAAAAGGGCGAAATGGAAGAGGTAAAAGGCAATAAATTTGCTATCGGAGGCGGTATCTATAAAAATCAAACAAATTTCACTACTTACTCTACAAAACTGAGCAAGGGAGATTCTATTTACTTCTGTTCAGATGGGTTCCCAGATCAGTTCGGCGGACCTGATAATCGCAAATTTGGACCCAAAAGAACTCGTGCACTCATTCAAGAAATTCACAAAAAATCGATGCGTGAAGCCTATCAAATATTCGATAACGAATGGGAAGGATGGAAAGCGGATGAAAAACAAACTGATGACGTTTTATTAATAGGTATAAAATTTTAGACATAGTGATTAAATGTGTATTTTGGAGGTAATATCAGTTTTTATCATTCCTTAATATACTTCTGTAAGTATTAAACAATAACATAGATAGACTTATGCAGTACATTTTTGATTTGCACAAAACCCTATTGGATCACAATCTGATTTTGGTTTATGAAGGCGAATTCACTCAGGAGATTACAAAGTCCATATTGGCAATGGCTGAAAGAAATATGGATTCATCAGGAGAGGAATCAAGCGTAAAAAGAAAGGTATTCAACGTAATGGTAGAATGCTTACAAAACATTGTCAAACATGCCGGTGAAGTGCAGAAAAAAAATGCCGCTATTTTCATTATTGGTAAACATGAAAATGAGTATGTTATTGTTTCTGGAAATCCAATTGAAAGCGAAGAAGCTGAAAAATTAAAAAGCAAGCTGGAACACATCAATAGTCTTGATAAAGATGGATTGAAAGGACTCTACAAGGAGATAATTAAAAATACCGAAATCTCAGATAAAGGAGGTGCGGGTCTAGGTTTTGTAGATATGGCTCGTAAGTCCGGTAATCCACTGGTATATGATTTTATTGATTCAGGAGATGGATCACTATTTTTCTGCCTAAGAACTTCTATATCAAGAGTATAACTTAAAAGAACATCCCAATTTTTAAATTGAACCGATAATGGAAATATTAAATCTAGAAGGAACTGAAGATACCCCAAAAATAATTCTGGATAAAGGGAACGGTATTTATGAAATTTCAGGAAGGTCTTTACCTGAGGATTCTGCAGAATTCTATCAACCGGTATTAGATTGGATAGAAGAGTATGCAGGCCAGCCTAATCCTTCCACTGAATTTGTATTTAAACTCGAATATTTTAATACGGCATCTTCTAAGCTCATACTTGATGTATTATCAGCGTTAGAAGATATTGATGGTACTACCATAATGTGGTACTTCCATGAAGACGATGAAGATATGGAAGAAGCAGGCGAAGAGTTTTCAGAACTTGTGGAGATACCCTTCGAATTCAAAACCTATTAAACGTTCAGTTTTGTAAGTATTTTTTAAACTAACGGGTTTGTATAAACCCATTACTAATTCATGAGTGAGGAAATTCTCAAAGCACTGACTCAACTTTTTGCCATCATTACCAAACAAGATGGCGGTGTTACTGAAAAGGAACGGCTGTTTGTGATTAGCTTTTTTAAGCAAGAGCTTGATCAGGAAACGGTAAATGAGTACCTGGAACTCTACGATAAATATTCAGGCTTTAACACAGAAAAACCGGAAAGCGAGAAAAAGCCGGAAAGGAAGCGAAAGCTCACCTCTGTACGAGATTCAGTAAAAACGCTGGCACTATGTAAAAAAATAAACAAAACTCTTACCCAAAAACAGAAAGTAGTTGTATTAATAAAAATTCTTGAGCTGGTAGGTTCGGATAAGAACTTTACCCCTCAACGAATGGAGATCATTGATACCATAAGTACGGTTTTTAATATCGTAAAAGACGAATACAAGTTAATTGAAAACTTTGTAATCAATGAAGAGGTAGAAGAACTTGATTTTTCAGATCTTTTATTGGTAAACTCTAATGATGAGGCGAAAAATGACGCATCTAAGCACTACCAGAGCGATATCAACGGCAACTTGATATTTCTGAAAGTTAACAGCGTAGACATGTACTTTGCGAAGTACATAGGTGATGATAATATCGTTTTAAACGCCTTTATCATGACCCCCAATCGGGTCTATCTCTTCTCGCACGGCAGCACGATAAAAACACAGCTGGGGTCGGCCATATACTATAGTGACCTGATTACCATTTTTAATGAGGAACTCCACACTACCAAGCTATCATTTAATGCTCACGTTGAAGAATTTCGGTTTCCCAATGGAGCTTTAGGTCTACGTGATGTAAAAATTTCAGAAGGTCCCGGTAAGTTGATAGGCATCATGGGGGCCAGCGGAGCAGGTAAAACAACCTTACTCAACGTACTGGCAGGCATTGAAACCCCTACGAAAGGTAGCATCAAAATTAACGGGTTTGATATTAATACCGAGAAAGATAAGATCCACGGAGTAATAGGCTATGTAGCTCAAGACGATCTGCTGATAGAAGAACTAACCGTATACCAAAATCTCTATTATAACGCCAAACTCTGTTTTGCCGGATTTTCAGAAGAAGAACTGGACAAAAGGGTAATGGATGTACTCGAAAGCCTGGGATTAGACCAGCGCAGAGATCTAAGGGTGGGTAGCGTTTTAGATAAAACCATAAGTGGTGGGCAGCGAAAGCGACTGAATATTGCCTTGGAACTCATTCGAGAACCCGCAGTAATGTTTGTAGATGAACCTACCTCTGGACTCTCCTCTCGAGATTCAGAAAACGTGATCGATTTGCTAAAAGAATTATCTCTTAAAGGGAAATTGATCTTTGTCGTTATTCATCAGCCCTCTTCAGACATCTATAAAATGTTTGATAAAATGTACATTATGGATACTGGGGGCTTTCCGGTTTTTTATGGAAATCCCGTGGAGGCCGTAACCTATTTTAAGCGGGCTACCAACCAAGTTGATAGTGAAAGAGGCCAGTGCGAAACTTGTGGTAACGTAAATCCGGAGCAGATCTTCAATATCATTGAAGCTAAAGTAGTAGATGAATACGGACAGCTCACTAACAAAAGAAAGGTAAACCCTAAAGGGTGGAATGATAGCTTTATAGAGAACTTTAATTTAGAGGTAGTACCGGATATCAATGAAGAACCGCCACAATCACTGGATATACCGCATAAAATAAGGCAGTCCATCATATTTACTACCAGAGACCTGATATCAAAAATTAGTAACAAACAATACTTGCTGATAAACCTGCTGGAAGCCCCGCTTTTAGCTTTGATATTGGCATTCATTATTCGATACAAAAGCTCTCCTTATGGTGATGAATATGTATTCCGGTTTAATGAAAATATTCCCGCCTTTATGCTGATGAGCATCATCGTAGCGCTTTTTATGGGGTTAACAGTCAGCGCAGAAGAAATTATCAGAGACCGAAAAATACTGAAACGCGAGAGTTTTCTGAACCTGAGCTGGAATTCATATCTTATCTCTAAGCTTTCTATTCTATTTCTGTTATCGGCAATTCAAACTCTTTCTTTTGTAATAGTAGGGCACCTCATACTTGAAATTCGGGAAATGACTTTTGCCTTTTGGCTTGTTTTATTTACCAGCTCATGCATGGCCAACGTATTAGGACTTAATATTTCAAGTGCATTTAATAGTGCCGTTACGGTTTATGTTATGATACCGCTGCTACTGATCCCTCAAATGATCTTAAGTGGTTTACTGTTCAATTTTAATAAGTTAAATAACGTTTTAAGCACCAAGGGCAAAGTACCGGTAGTGGCAGATTTTATGGCTTCCAGATGGGCTTATGAAGCCATGGCAGTATATCAGTTTAAGAATAACTCATTTGAAGACCCCTACTTTGACTTTGACAAATACGAATCTCAAGCCGATTTTAAGGCCGCTTACATAGCAGAAGAGCTAAAAAGAAAACAAGAATCTGTTTTTCAAAATTATCAAAGCGAAGATCCCGCCATAAAAGGAGAAACAAAGGTTGACTTTCAGCTACTCAAAGCCGAACTAGAGAAACTGGACTTTAAGAAAGGACTTGAAGGGATGGACGTTCAAAGCCTTAGCATTGATAATTATTCAGCCGAAATCAACCAAAAGCTCTCCAGCTATCTGCAAAATCTGAAAAAGCACTACCAGGGAGTATATAATAAAATAGTGGCTGCCAAAGAACAGAAGATGTTCCAGTTGGGAGAAGATGAGAACTACGATCTAAACGAGTACAAAAATAAGTATTACAACGAAAGTCTGGCGGATCTGGTGCAAAATGTGACAGAAGCTGATCGGATACTAGAATTCAACGGAGAGCTAATTCAACAGTACAATCCCATTTTTAATGATCCATACCCAAAACATACCCTGGACTACAGAGCTCATTTTTTTGCTCCGCAAAAGCATTTTGCAGGAAGCTACTTTGGCACGTTTGGATTTAACGTAGTGGTGATTTGGTTAATGACTACGATACTGTATATTACCCTTTACTTTGAGCTTTTGAGAAAAGGATTGGATGCCTTTGGCAAGATTAAATTTGGCAAGAAATAAAGCTGTCCGTCATCTGATAGATGCGATTAGGGGTATATGTTTGTTATAGATGTTCTTATTTATATTTTTGTTAAAATCATTGAATATTAGATATGAGGAATTTAATTTTTATAGTGGCCATAGCATTTTTAGCTGCATGTGGTTCCGGAAGTAAGCCCGATGAACAGGCCTTCCTAGAATCATTGGATTCTACCACTGTAGAGGGACCAGAAATATCTCAGGAAGTGATCAGTAGTGTTCTCCAGCAGATACCATCGCCCCTTGAGATCTCTGTATTATTAAAAGAGTCCGGTACAAAATATAATAAGCAGCTCTTAAATAGTTCTGATAATATCTCCAAGTACAACAGTAATTACCATAAAGCGTTAAACCTGGGCATCTACGGTACTGACTTAGGTTATACTAACATCTACGAGCAAAATCAGGATGGATTGGACTATATGGGTTCCATCAAAGAACTGGCTGATGGTTTGAGTATAGGTCAGTTTTTCGACATTGAAACGATTGGACGATTAGCCACAAACAGTAAAAACCTGGATTCCTTGTTATTAATCACCACACAAAATTTTAACAGTATTAACCAATATTTACAAGAGCAGAGTAGGGCTAACCTCAGCGTATTATTGCTTACCGGCGGATGGCTTGAAGCTATGCACATTACCACTGAGGTGGCTGCTTCTGATCCCGGCAATAAGGAACTTCAAGAAACAATAGGTTCCCAAAAGATCATCCTTGAGAATATTGTACTTCTCCTTTCTTTTTACCAAGAGGTGGATCAAAATATGGCATCACTTTTGAAAGATATGCAAGAGTTACAAGCAGAGTATGAGAATATTGAAATTATTACCACTTATGAAGAGTCTACTTTTGAGATAGTAGATGGGGTGATGGTAATTAAAGATAACAGTTCCAGTGAGATTAAGATCACGGATCAGAACATTGAAAATATTAAGAACCTGGTAGGTTCAATTAGAAATAAAGTAATTAGCTAGAAGAAAATATGTACAATATGAAAAAAGCAATTAATTCGATATTGATAGTTGGAATGTTGATGGCTTTTAGTGGTCCGTCTAGCGCTCAATGCGATTCAGAGACATTCACTTCCGGCTGTATTCCAAAATTAGCTTCTGGCTTTAATTTCCTTAAAAGTTATAAGATAGATGGCCAGGGAGGCACAAAAACAAAAGTTGAATATTCCTATGTATTTACCAAAGGAACACAATATATGATCAATGTTTGTGCTACCGGTGAGAGTACCGATGGTATCGTAGTTAGTCTTTTTGATAGTAACAGAAATAAGGTGGTAAGTAGCAAAGTGAATGATCAATACATCTCTGCGATTGCCTATCCATGTAATACCACAGGTATTTATTACATACAATATACCTTTGACGAGAGCACCCAATTTTGTGGTGGTAGCGCTTTAGGATTCAAACGATAACTATTAAAACATTCGTACAAGGGTAGGTTCCACAATAGAACCTGCTTTTTTATTTCCCAAAATGAAACAGAAAAGTCTCAAATTTGAATTTGAAGGCAGATTCTTTCAACAAGGTGAAATAAGAAAAAATACTAAAGCCATTTTTTTTGTGCTCCACGGGCACGGTCAACAAGCTAAGTATTTTATCCGAAAATTTGAGCCTCTTTTTGATCTTGACCATTGCATAATCGCACCGGAAGGTTTATCACGTTATTATCTTGAGGGTTACTCAGGCCGTGTTGGCGCTACCTGGATGACTACGGAAGATCGAGAGACTGATATAAATAATTATACTCATTACCTGAACACATTGTATGCCTCCATAAAACCAAAAATAGGGGACAAAACAAGAGTTTATCTTTTAGGTTTTTCACAGGGAGCGGCTACCGCCTCACGCTGGGCGGCGAGTGAAGCTATGAATTTCCACAAGCTCGTTTTGTGGGCTGGAATATTTCCACCCGATATGAACTTCCCACTCGTGGCAAATAAATACAAAGGGAAAGAGATTTTATACATCTATGGCTCCCAAGATCCGTTTCTTTCAGAAAGTAAAATGCAGGAAATGAAAATCCTGTCTAAAAAGCTTAAAATATCACCCAGAATCATTCAGTTTCAAGGAGGTCATGACATTGAAACTGAAAGCCTAAAAGCTATCCTTTAATATAAATTAACGTGAGTTAGATATAATTTCTGGTCGTCATACCAGAAAATCAGCTCTATTTTTCAGAAGAGATGATTTTATCATGTATCTCATAATACTGGCCCGGGGGATTGCGGATATTTTTCTTCCTTTAAATAAAAGATGAGAAGAAAAATTCTGCAATGACGCTGTAGGTCGGATTTTATATCTAACTCACGTTAAATTAGCTCTTTTTAACCATCGTGGCGCTGGCCTGAGCTGTTGGCAATACGATCAAATCACTAAGGTTAACATGATACGGGCGAGTAACCGTAAATAAAATAATATCCGCGATATCCTGAGCAGTTAAAGGATGGAAGCCATGATATACAGAGGCGGCTCGCTCTTCATCACCCTTAAATCTGACCTTTGAAAATTCAGTTTCTACCAAGCCCGGGTTTATCGCCGAAACTTTTATACCATGCTGATTTAAATCCAGGCGCATGCCGTTATTTATAGCATCTACGGCATGTTTTGATGCACAGTAGACATTCCCGTTGGGGTAAACCTCTTTTCCGGCTATCGAACCAATATTAATGATATGACCGGATTGCCTTTCCACCATGTTAGGGATCACTGCTTTAGAGACATAGAGTAATCCTTTTACGTTAATGTCAATCATGGCGTCCCAATCATCAACATCTCCTTCTTGTACAGACGAAAGGCCGTGCGAATTACCGGCATTATTGATCAAAACATCTATTTGTTTCCACTCGTCTGGGAGTTCAGAAATGACATTGAAGACTTTTTGCCGATCACGAACATCAAAGGTCAGCGGGTAGACTTTATCCCCAAAATCGGCATAAAAAGACTTCAACCGCTCTGATCGTCTACCGCATACAATTACCCTAAAACCATTTTCAATGAGAGTAAAGGCCGTAGCCTTACCTATACCTGAGGTAGCTCCTGTAACTAAAGCCGTTTTTATCATTACTGAAATAATAAATAAAGAGTAACAGTATTGGTGTTTAACCGATCAATTCCTTCGCTTAGTGTGTTAATATCAGAACCTAACATATTAGCTATACCTTTAGAAAAACGAAGCTCCGGAGAAAACTTGAATAGCGGATAGTAAATATCTAAACCGAATCCTATCTCTGCAGAAAGATTAAACTCATTGATAGGAAGATTATTATCCCCTATGGCCTCCAAATCATTTTTACCAGATGCCTCAAAACCTTGTTTTACTCCTCCTACAAAATACATTCTGTTATTACCTCTACGCTCAGATTTGTACTTGAAAACCATGGGGAACTCCACGACCGTTGTTTCTACAAGTTCGTTAACGGTAGGAGTATCATCCAAATACAAAAATTGAAGTTCATGTTCATAAAATGCCACCTTTGGCATCACTCGAAAATCCAGGAAGTCAGCAAGCTTCAGGTTCACAATAAAACCCAAAGAAAAACCACGCGCCCACCTTGGAGATATCGAGTAAATATTATCCAGTTCCCGGGAAGTGAAACGTTCTGAATACTTTAGCTGATAGGTACTATTGTGTAACCCGATGAGGAAACCATAGCTTAGAAAACGATTATCATAGTTAGGATTATTCATCCCTACTTGACGCTGACTAAATACAGCTACTGTAGCGATACAAAGAAAGAAAAAAGTAACTACTACTTTTCTCCTACATAAATTGAGCTTACTCCAAAGGTAAGTGGTATGCATTTAGTGTTTTTAAATCCTACTCGCTTTAGTACCTCCAAAAACTCAGCTCCATCAGGAAAAACCTGCACTGACTCCGGAAGATATGTGTAGGCCGACTGATCTTTTGATACAACCTTGCCAATTTTAGGTAAAATCGCCTTAAAGTAAAAATTATAAATATGCTTAAAAGGAAATTTCGATGGTTTTGAAAATTCTACTATCACCGTTTTCCCTCCAGGTTTTAAAACCCTGAACATATCTGCAAGACCTAACTCAAGATTAGCAAAATTGCGTACTCCAAAAGAAACGATCACCGCATCGAAATTATTATCCTTAAACATAAGCTTTTCAGAGTCTCCAAGTTCCAACTGGACGATGTGATCGACACCCTTCTTTTTTAATTTTTCTCGCCCCACTTCCAGCATACCTTCCGATATATCAACTCCAGTAACTTTATCCGGGTTTAAGGCAAGCGACTCGATCGCAAAATCCGCTGTACCTGTAGCAATATCAAGGATGTGCTTTGGATTGTCTTTCTTTAAAAGTTTTACTGCCTTCTTTCTCCAGCGGATATCAATACCTAAGCTCAGAAAATGATTAAGGAAATCATACTTCTTGCTGATGTTGTTAAACATTTCAGCAACTTGCTCTTTTTTGTCTGCCCTCTTCTCTTTGTACGGTAGTACTTCCATGCCTTATGTTTAGTAATTAAACCACCAAACTCACTAAGAGTTTAGCGTTACAAAGATCAATCTAAGCAAGTAATCCTAGTGACCCGGAAAAATTAGCTATTTGCTGATGACCTTAAACTCTACCCTTCGGTTCAATTCACGGCCCTCTCGTTCATCATCGTTACTAGCAAGTGGTCTTTCTTCTCCGTAGCCTACGGCGGTAATTTTACGTGCGTCAATACCCTTATTCACCAAATAATTCTTAACGGCATTGGCTCGCCGTTGCGACAGACTTTTATTATAGGCGTTATCTCCAATATTATCGGTATGCCCGGAAATCTCGATAGTCATGCTTGGGTTTTGAGCCATCATCGCTTCTAACTTATTCAACTCTGTATACGACTCGTCTTTAAAAGAGGCTTTATCAAAGTCGAAATAAATATTTCTAAGCACCTTTCTAGTACCAACCTGCAGAGCCCGCAATACTACCTTTCTATTGATTTCTTGTGGTGAGTCACTCGCTGCCGGTATCATAACATCCATATTCTGAAAAACATAACCTGGTTTTTCTACTGATAAATTATATGCTACCCTTTCCGGTGAGGTAATGGTAAAGGAATAAATACCCAGACCTTGATTTGTTTTTCCAGCCATCCTGCCGTCTGTCTTACCTACCAGGCTGGTTTTGGCATCAATTGTTTCACCTTGGCTGTTCACCACTGTTACCGTTAAAGTAACGGGTTTCAGATCATTTTTAGGATCTACTTCTACCTTTTCCGGAGTAGTGGTACCGGGTTGCTCCACCTCAGTATTTTCCTCCTCCAAGCCTTTGGAAGCAAGCGTTTCACCCACTTCATCTTCTTTTAAAATCGTTACCTGATAAATGTCTGTAAAGCCCTGCCCATCTTCACGAACAGATGCATAATAGCCTCGTTTACCATCTTTAGTACTAACAAAATATACATCATCGTCGGGAGTGTTAATAGGAAAACCAACATTTACAGGTTCAGCCCATTTACTTTCGGCACTGTCATACTCAGAGCGAAAAATGTCATATCCCCCCATTCCTTTACGCCCCTGACTACTAAAATAAAGTGTTTTACCATCATAATCGATGAATGGTCCATCATCGTCAAATTCCGTATTGATGATAGGTCCCAAATTCCGGGAACGTGTCCATTCCCCATTCTCATCCTTGATACTGTAATAGATATCAATCCCACCCTGTCCTCCAGGACGGTCAGAGGAGAAAAATAAGATAGTACCATCTGGTGAGATGGAAATAGAACTCTCTTTAAAACCTTCAGAATTAATATTTTCACTCATCGACTGAGGGTAAGACCAGGTACCATCGTCCTTACGGTAAGACTCATAGATATCGCCATTATTATCATCCTTGTAAAGAAAAAGTTGTTTTCCGTCTGCTGAAAGCGCCAAGTTGGAATCATGAAATTCCGTATTTATGATCTCCCCAATATTTTGCGCAGGAGACCAAACCCCATTTTTCTTTTCAGAGAAGAAGATATCTTCATAGGGCTTATTATCTGAAAAAACATTCTCGTTCAGGTTACCATCTCTCCTTCTACTCGTAAATATCATCAACGTTTCATCCTCGTTAACCACAGGGGCAAAATCATCAAATTCCGAATTAATAGCACCACCTACGGTTACGATAGAAAAGGCAGCTGGATTAGCTACGTATTCAATGGCATTTTGACATTCGTAAATTCTTCGATTCACATCCGGCAACTCTGTACGGTCTCTTCCTCTGTAGCCATCTTTTTCTGTCAGTTTATTTTTGTACCGATTGTAATAGGCCAACGCTTTGTCGAATTCCATTCCGTATTGATAACTTCTACCGATCCAATAAGTAATGTCAAACCTAAATTCAGGGTCTAGCTCTAAAACTTTTAAAAAGTATTGAACGGCTCTATCCTTTCCCACCGTTTTCATATGAAAGTCTCCCGCTCTATAGTTAGCCACAATATTATCCGGGTCAGCCGCCACTGCTTGCACGTAAGTTTCACGGGCCTGATCCATAGCCTGGGTTTCTTCCATGATCAGCTCCGCTACCTCAATGAGCTGCTTAGCCAGGTCTTTTCCATCCTGACCTTCTTGTGAAAATGAATTGATGCTTAATGCCAACAAAAAAGCGGCTAAAAATAAAACCCTATATCTTCTGTACATTTTCAAGATATTTGCAGTCGTACGTCTAGTTTAAAAAATAATAAAACCTAAATAATTACTTAATTTAATTTATCGCTGACCTCAAGTAAAACTTTAAGCTTAAAAGTATAATAACTGCCATTTAAAATACTAAATATAGGTATTGTTTTGGACTATCACAATTTGCGCAACTGAAGAAATGAACATTACGAAATCCGAATTTATTACGAGTAGCGCTCACTTGGGTCAGTGTCCAAAAACCAGTGATCCTGAGTTTGCTTTTATAGGTAGGTCCAATGTGGGCAAATCCTCCCTTATAAATATGCTCACTGGCCGAAAAGCTTTAGCCAAAGTATCTTCTAAACCCGGAAAAACTCAACTCATCAATCATTTTATGATCAATGATCAATGGTATTTGGTGGACTTACCCGGATACGGCTGGGCGAAAGTGGCCAAAACAGAAAAGGTCAAATGGGGCGTGATGATACATGATTATTTGTTGGAACGTGAAAACCTAGTTAATCTTTTTGTTTTGGTAGATTCTCGGCTGGAACCCCAAAAGATCGATGTAGAATTCATTAACTGGTTGGGCGAAAAAGGCATTCCCTTTTCAATAGTTTTTACGAAATGTGATAAGCAATCTAAAAACAAAACCGAATCCAACATCGCAAAATACCGGAAACATCTTAAAAAATTTTGGGCTGAGCTACCACCTATCTTTAGTACTTCTTCTTTTAAAAATGAAGGGCGCGAAAGCTTATTGAATTTTATTCAGAGTCTTGTAACTAGTCGTTGATAATTATACTTTTGATCACTGGAATAAAAGAAGAACTATGGAATATAGTGATATAGCGTCTGTTTCAGGCAAAGGAGGCCTTTTCAAGATAGTTAAACCTACGAGAACCGGTGTGATTTTAGAGGCTTTAGATGCTTCTAAAAAGAAGTTAGTGGCAGGGGCTACTCAGCGTGTTTCAGTACTGAGCGATATTAGTATCTATACTACAAATCAAGAAGGGTCAGCTCCTTTAGGTGATGTATTCAAAAAAATTAAGGAGGAATTTGATGATGACCCCGGGGTAACCTCTACCTCAGATCCTGATGAACTGAAGGCGTTTTTAAAACACATTCTTCCGGAGTATGATGAAGATAGGGTTTATGTGAGTGACATCAAAAAACTAGTGAACTGGTACAAAAACGTCTACGATCATGTTCCGGAACTACTCACGAAGGAAGAAAATGACACAGAAACTGAAGAAGCAAGTTGACGCACATGTTAGCTTGATTTCAAAAATTTAGAAATCAAAGAAATAGTTTTTTCATACCATAGTTACCATTCTCCAATAGATTGAATGATCTTGGAAATGAGTGGTATTCATAGTTTTCGAAGCATTTATCAGTACAAAAGAACTATTCCTATTGATTAGTAGAACGACTCTGCCTTTTCCACCATTTTCTTTGAGCCAATAAATATCGGTACTCGTTGATGAAATTCATCCGGCTGAATTTCCAAAACTCTTTTGGTGCCGGTGGAAGCACTGCCTCCGGCTTGCTCTATGATAAATGCTAAGGCGTTGCACTCGTATAATAATCTTATTTTGCCTTTGGGATCTTTTGCTGTGGCCGGATAGATGTAAATACCGCCTTTGAGTAGATTTCTGTGAAAATCAGCTACTAAAGAACCAATGTAACGCGCTGAATAATTATTATCCCGGCAAAAGTTCAAATAATCTTTTACCTCTTCAGAGAAGCTATTATAAGAGCCTTCATTGATTGAATAGATCTTTCCTTCTTCTGGGATAATCATATCCGGGTGAGATAGGAAATACTCTCCTAAGGAGGGTTCATAAGTAAAGCCGTTCACACCATGTCCTGTTGTATACACCAGCATAGTAGAAGAGCCGTAAAGTAAGTAACCAGCCGCCACCTGCTCTATTCCTTTTTGTAAAGCATCTTCTTTTTTAATAGGCATACCTACAGGTGTCACCCTGCGGTAAACGGAAAATATAGTACCAATAGATACATTTACATCTATGTTTGACGAGCCGTCTAGAGGATCTATAGCAATAACATATTTTCCATCATTTTTAAGATCAGTGATATCTTCATCTTCTTCAGAAACTATGGCACAAGCTTCACCTCCCTTCGTTAGGGCGCGGATAAATCGAATATTGGCCAGTACATCTAGCTTTTGCTGATCTTCACCCTGAACATTTTGTGTTCCAATTCCTCCAACTATATTCATCAGACCCGCTTTATTAATTTCACGGTTCACTACCTTGCCGGCCAGGGCAATATCCCTGAGTAACTGAGATAGCTCCCCCGTAGCGTATTGAAATTCGTCTTGCTTTTTTTTGATAAATCGGTCAAGTGTGGTGCCAATAGGTAGAGCAATCCGTGAATCTTCCATAAACGAAAAGGAGCTTTTAGATGAAAATTATTACCTGCTAATTTGTAACAAAATTAAAGATCGTTCAAACGTTTGCAAGGCATGAAGGTATTCAAATTTGGTGGAGCTTCAATTAAGGATTCAGAAGCAGTAGAGAATATGGCCAAGATCATAAAACAGTATTCGAATGAGCCACTTATAGTGGTGGTGTCTGCAATGGCCAAAAATACCAACCTGCTCGAAGAGATCGTAAAAAAAAGACTGAATGGAGCTAATTACGCACCCTTATTAGATAAATTCAGCAGCTTCCACCTTGAAATGACACGGTCACTTTTTGAAGAACCAAAAATAGTAACTGAAAAACTTGGTGCCTTAGGGTCCGAATTAGAATCGAATATCAAACGGGATCTGGAACCGCAAAAACTTTATGATAGTGTGGTAGTATACGGGGAACTCATGTCTTCTACTATTGTGGCGGCTTACCTTAAGAGCGCTACTTGGGTAGACGCACGATCTTACATTAAAACTGATAGTCATTACCAGCAAGCCAACATCAACTGGAGCTTAACACAATCGTTACTCGATGAAAAGTTTAAGAATTATAAAGGCCTTGCCGTTACGCAAGGTTTTATAGGCAGTACTCACACTGGTGAAAGTACCACGCTGGGGCGTGAGGGATCAGATTTTACCGCGGCCATTTTCGCTACCTGCTTAAACGCCGAGTCCGTTACCGTATGGAAAGACGTCCCAGGAATTTTGAATGGAGACCCAAAACGAATTGAAAACACTCAAAAATTTCAGCAGTTGCCGTACCAGGTAGCTGCTGAAATGACCTATTATGGAGCTTCGGTCATTCATCCTAAAACCATCAAACCTCTGGCCAATAAGAACATTCCTCTTTACGTTAAAAGCTTCTCGCATCCGGAAGAAGCCGGGACTATTATTCATGATTGTAAGTTTGATCCCTTGCCCACTATAATTATAAAGGATGATCAGTGCCTTATTTCATTCAAAGTGATTGACTACTCGTTTGTGAATGAGCACAATTTAAGTGCTATTTTCAAAGAGCTGGCCTTAGCCGATATTCAAATTAATATAATGCAAAATTCCGCGGTATCATTTTCCATTGTGGTAGATAATAACCCGACTAAAATCGAAAATTTAGTCCGTAAGCTCAGTGGCGATTTTAAAATACGTTATAATACAGGCTTACAACTCATAACTATTAAAAACTATTCAGAGGAGTTGATCAAGAAGTATCAAAAAGGAAAAAAGATACTCCTGGAACAAACCTCAAGAAATAATTACCGTGTACTGATGTCCCCCTAGCCGTCTTTTAGTTTGGTAGAATAAAAGTTTAATACGCTTCGTTTCACGATATCAAAAACTTCTTGAAATCCTCGATCACCACCAAAGTAAGGGTCGGGAACATCTGAACCGGGCTCGTCCGGATCAAAATCTCTTAACAAAGAGACTTTCTCTTGGTTTGCCGAAAAACCGGAAAGCTTTTTTATGTTACTAAGGTTAGACCGATCCATAGCCAAGATAAAATCAAACTCTTCCAAATCCCTTTCCTCTAGCTGTCGGGCATGATGGGATAAATGTATCCCGTTTTTTTTCGCATTAGACCGTGTACGTGGATCAGGCTGCTCATCAATGTGGTAACGACTAGTGCCACAGGAGTCAACACTTATAGCCGTTTCATTTTGTTGTTTTAAATGATCTATTAAAACACCTTCTGCCAAAGGTGATCGGCAGATATTACCCAAACACACAAATAAGACTTTTTTCATAGATCAAATTAATTAAACATTAGTAATCAAAGGAACAGATTTAAAAAAAAGGTCGCTAAATCCTAGGGATTATTCTTCTTCGAATAAATCGAATCCACAAAACGGTAATGGCCAAAGCGCTGAACGAAGTATGTGGATAATAGGGTTAAAATAGTTGGTCAACCCATATATTAACGCACTTTGCATAGGATGTAAAAATAATTTCAATTATGAGGTTACATATTTTTGACTTCTCGTATTACTATTTACATAGCACTTTTTTACTCACCTGTTTAGTATGGTTAGTTAAGACGCCTTTTAAGCATAAGGCGGCTTTTCTTTTTTATTTTTGGACAAAAAATATCTATGGAATTTATTAAAGTGACTAAAAGTAAAGAGCCATTCACAGCTTTAATAGAGCTAAATAGGCCTAAAGAGCTCAACGCCCTTAACTTACAACTCATGGGAGAATTAAGGGATGCTCTTAAGGACCTAGATGCTGACGATTCAGTGCGAGTGATCATAATTACCGGCAATGAAAAAGCTTTTGCAGCAGGTGCGGATATCAAGCAAATGGCAGATAAAAACGCCATTGATATGCTTAAAATAGACCAGTTCAGCACCTGGGATCAGATTAGAAAGACAAAGAAACCCTTGATTGCAGCGGTTTCAGGATTTGCATTAGGTGGAGGGTGCGAACTGGCTATGACCTGTGATATGATCGTTGCTTCTGAAACGGCCAAATTTGGTCAGCCAGAAATAAAAATTGGAGTAATGCCCGGGGCTGGTGGTACTCAAAGACTTACTAAGGCAATAGGTAAGGCAAAGGCTATGGAGCTTGTATTAACGGGTAGATTTATAAGTGGAGAAGAAGCTCAGAAATATGGTTTAGTAAATAAAGTAGTACCGGTAGAAATGTATCTATATGAGGCTTTACAACTCGCCAAAGAAATAGCTGCTATGTCTCCAATAGCTGCACAGCTCGCTAAAGAAGCCGTGAACCGCTCTTTCGAGACTCATCTTGACGAAGGTTTGTATTTTGAGCGCAAAAACTTTTATCTAGCCTTTGCTTCCGAGGACCAAAAAGAAGGTATGCAGGCATTTGTAGAAAAGCGAAAGGCTTCATACACAGGGAAATAGAATAAAAAGAGTGTATTCCATTTACATTTTTTATTTTTAAGGTATAAACTCCAAAATTAACGATATATGAAAAAAGTTTTATCCCTCATAATTATCACGATAGTCGCGTTGGGGACCACGAAGGCACAAGACCTCGAAGATTTTGTTTCAAAATATACGGATCAAAATGGAAGTGGTTATTTACAGCCTCTCTCCGATGCATTTGGAGCCAATATGAACAGCGGTTGGTTTCGCCATGCGAAAGTGAACAAGAAGAAGTTCCAGCTTTACATTGGCTTAGTAGCTACCGGAGCAATGATAAAAGACGAACAAAAAACCTTTCAGGCTAATTCTATTTACGGAGGAACCGTGACAGCGCCTACGATTTTTGGTTCGACTGAATCTGTTTCTAACGAAGGGCCTAATGGATTAGAAGAAAACTTTCCGGGTGGTGCAGATTTTGACCTGTTACCCTTAGCTATACCGCAGGTAAGTGTTGGGGGATTATTTGGCACCGAAGTATCCCTACGCTGGTTTTCTATTGATACGGGAGATGATATCGGTCAGTTAGATGTTAGAGGTTGGGGTATTCGTCACTCTATTTCTCAATATTTTGAGCTACTCCCTGTAGACGTATCTTTGGCTTTCTATACACAGTCTTTTGAGTTAGGCGATTTTGTTGATGCCAATGCCAGAGTGATCATGGCACAAGCGGGTAAAAGAATAGCTATCGTAGATTTTTACGGAGCTATCGGTTACGAATTCTCCAATATGGATATAAACTATGACGTAGAGGTAGCGGGAGAAGATCCAACTCCTATTAGTTTCCAACTAGAGGGAGAAAACTCATTAAGATTAACAGCAGGATTTATGTTGAATCTAGGGCCTCTTAAGCTGAATGCAGATTATAACTTAGGTAATACTAATGTTTTCAGCGTTGGGTTGGGTTTTGGCTTCGGTATTCCGAAACCAGGTGTATTATAAAAGAATTAAAAATTAATGAAATGAATATGAAAAGATCAATTTTGGCCAT
>JBCCSU010000015.1:0-36914 GCA_039199635.1 Bacteroidota bacterium
GACGTTAAAAATAAAAAAGTTTACGTATCAATTGATTACTATAATTTTTGCACGAAATCAAATAAGATATATTTGCTCTCCGAGATGAATGATGTCTTAGATTATTTGATAGGACTTGAGTTATTAGAAGCCTCAGGTCTGGTATTTGGACTTTTAGCCGTTTACTTTTTAATCAAAGAAAATATACTCACTTGGCCCGCTGGTATAGCGTACGTCTTGGTTTCGTTCGTAATTTTTGGTAAAGAAAAATTATACGGAGATTTTGCGTTACATGTAGTTTTCTTAATTCTAAATATCTATGGCTGGTGGTTTTGGGCTAAAGACGCTAGAAAAGCCGATCCTGAAGTACCCATCTCCACCTACCCGCTAAACATTAAATTGGCACTTTGGATAGTTTCTATAGCTGGAATATTCATAACTGGTTTACTACTATCCAAATCAGATGCCTCTCTTCCTTATTGGGATAGCGCAACTACGGTTTTAAGTTTAACAGGCATGTGGTTAACAGCAAGAAAAAAAATAGAAAACTGGCATTTTTGGCTTGTTGTTGATGTTTTAGCCACAGGAATTTACTTCTATAAAGGAATATACTTTTATGCCCTATTATATCTTATTTACATCGGTATGGCTATAGCTGGTTTCAGGGCCTGGAAAAAAACAATGGACAGTCAAAATACATGAAGAAAATTGTCATCACCGGTCCGGAATGTACAGGAAAAACCACGCTTACGAAAGCTCTAGCCGAACATTACCAAACGCATTGGGTACCTGAGTATGCCCGTGAATATCTAGATAGTTTAAATCGCAAATATGAGGAGAGAGACCTATTAGAAATAGCGAGAGGCCAGCTGGCATTGGAGAGAGAAATTGAACGTAAAAGCAACCATCTTTTATTCTGCGATACTGATCTTACCGTAATCAAGGTATGGCAAGAATATAAATATGGACGCTGTTTTGATGAGGTTTCAGAAATAATGAAAAGTAAAAATTATAAGTTACATCTACTCATGACGCCTGATATCCCTTGGGAGTTTGACGAACAGCGTGAAAATCCGGATAACAGAAAAGAGCTTTTCAACATGTACAAATCAGAGTTAGATCAATATAAATACAAGTATCAAACCATTTCGGGAAGTTTTGATTCACGGCTTAATGCAGCTATCAAAGCTGTAGACAGTATTACTTTGAACCATTAGCTTCAAACTGCTCTTCCAGACTACGTTGGCTGGTTAGATCATTTTCAGCAGCCTTTAAGTATGGATTTCTCAGAATAGTATTAAAGTTCTGCCAGAAGTATTTATTGTAAGGTAATTCGAACGAGTGTAGGTATTTGTCTTTATCCATTAATTCCTTATTCCTGATTTTTTTGAATCCATCTTTATGATCGCGAATATGTGTAATAAGCACTTGCCGGTGCCTGAAATAATTGTTTTTATCCGGGTCTAGTAAGCGGCCATTGTATTTAATATTATCAAAATTAAGTTCATCAGTTCCTTGTTGTCTTAGGCGTTCGAAAGCGAGTCTGCTCGACTTTTGCCGATCGCCACCAACTACGCTGCTATGTATCGTTATCAAGTGCGGATACCATCTATTATTGTGTTTTTGATAATAAATAGAAGACTTACTGTAAACAAAGCCTTCAACCAGGTAGCTGACATTTCCTTTTTGACCAGAACCGGTTTTTTTTATCTCTCGAGGCTTCATCCCTTTATGCAGTTCTATCATAGCGTAGTCCCCACGAGTAATTACTACACGGTTGTACTCTACCAGATTAGACTTTTTATCCCACGATTTCGATTTTGAATATAGTGAAATGCAGTAAACTAATTGATCATCGTAGAAAGCCATGCTGTCTAGAAAGAATTCAAAATGCTCCAGCATCTTCGAGTTGAAATTTGGCCAGAAAGAAAAACTCCATTTAGCGTTTTGACCGTCTATAAAGTCACTTCTCAGAGCGGATACTAAATGGTTTTGTTCAGTTAAAGAATCATAGTGAATGTCCAGATCATCCATTTTTCGTAAATCATTGCTTTTACGCAGCTCATCCAGCCTAAAGCGTTTGTCTCGAGATTTATGATAGCCTTTATCATCCATGGTAAAGGCCGCTTCTGTTAGCGCCACGTAAGTTTCATCGTTCCTCAGAAGTTCGCGGTAAAAACCTTTGAGTTGATACTTCTTTTGAGCGTAGTTATAAGATTGGTTTTCTAGTGCTTTTTCTACAATCTTTCTTGCATTTTCGTCAAGAGCAGAAACTTTAATTTCGTCTAAAACGACATAATGGGGTGCTAGTGTGATCTCGTAATTAGTAGGTACGGATATGTCGGATATTTTGACACTGTAAGTCTTATGAGAAATAGCAGATACCTGCAATATGGCCTCGTTGTAATCAATGGAGAAGAACAGCACAAAAAAACCATCTTCATTGGAAGCAGTGCCGATCTGAGTATCTAGAATGCCTATGTTAGCATAAGGCACAGGTAAACCATTATGATCTAAAACCCGACCCTTGATCACCTGAGCTTGTCCGCAAGCACATACAAAGCAAAATAGATGAATTATAAAATATCGTAGGCACATAATCAAGTATAAATATAACTAAAAAATTAGTTATATAACTAAAAAAATAAGCCTGCGTTTCTACAGGCCTATCATTAATTTGGTATCTACTGCTCTTCCGGCATTAAAACCACTTTTACGTAGTTATCATCTTTTAAGTATGTATTTGCCGTTTTCTTCAGGTCCTCCGAGCTTAATTTTTCAATCTGATCTTCGTAATCATAGTAGCCCTCAAGGTCTCCGCCATTGTAATAATAGCCTCTAAGTGAGTTCAACCAATACCTGTTCTTTTCAAGGTTGTCTTTTCGCTCTCTTCGCTGTGTTTCCTTTACTTTGTTTAAGTCTTCTTCCGAAACACCTTCCTTTTTGATCTTGTCGATTTCATCAAAAACTGCTTTTGATAACTCATCAACGTTCTCAGGTCCACATGGAAAACTCACTGTAAAGGAATAGTTCTCATAAGGATACTTGGAGACACTTGCTCGTGCACCCACTCCGTATACACCTCCCTTTTCTTCGCGCAGGATTTCGATCAACTTAGTGGTAAGTACTGAAGCAAGAGATGTCATATAGTAATTGGTCTGCTTCTCATATTTTTTCTTACCTGTAAACGCTATCGTAACCTGACTTTTCTGGTCAGTACCTTTTTTTACCACTTCATTTACTACACCTTTAGGCGGTCTTACGCCCAGGTCTTTCCAAGTTTCATTGCTATTAGTACCGGGTAAACTTCCAAGATAGGTTTCCAACATAGGAATAAGCTCTTCCTCCTTAAAACTACCTACGAAGAAAAAAGTAAAGTCAGAGGCATCCGTAAAACGTTCTTTGTAAATGTCATAAGCCCGATCATAGTTGATCATATCCAGATCCTCGGCCTTTGGAAAACCTTCCGCTCTAGGATGGTTATCGGTTAAAACCTTGGTGAGTTGATCCGCAAAATAGAATTGTGGATTCGACATTAAATTTTGATAAAGCATTCTATTCTTTGACTTGAATGACTCAAAAGCTTCCGAATCTTTTCTGGGCGCAGCGAAATATAAATGAGTCAATTGCAGCATCGTTTCTATATCCTCAGGAGAAGTGCTACCGTTGAGGCCTTCTGATAAACCACTGACGTACGGTGAAACGCTTACGGTTTTCCCCGAGAGCATTTTCTTTATATCTGTGGTTGAAAAATCCTTGACACCACTCTCGCTAATAATACTAGAGGCATTTCTGGCCGATTTATCATCCTCTTGGGGATAAAGCGAACTACCACCAAAGCTAAAGGCGGTCATTAAGATTTCATCATTTTTAAAATCTGTAGGCTTAAGTACTACCTTTACACCATTAGAAAGTGTAATCTCTTTCGCCTCCACAGTTTTCAATTCTTTGGTAGCTGTCACCTTACCGGCTGTGGGTACTTCTTCAATAAAACTGGTAGCAACTAGTTTATCTTCATAGGCTGTTATTCTAGCTAATGTAGCCTCTCGAAGCATCTTTTTGACTTCGTCTTCCGTGGGCATTTCCACACCTTCTTTTTCAGGGCCTGTAATTACAATCACTCGATTTGATTTTGAAACCCACTTTCTGCCCATCTCATTTACTTCTTCAATAGTAATGGTAGGTAGTACCTTTTGATAGAAGTCATACTCAAAGGCTACTCCGGGGATTGGTTCTTGCGAAAGAAAGTTGCGAATATATTCTCCAGCATAGCGACTAGACTCGGTCTTGTCAGACTCTTTATACGCCTTCTCCATATTGTTGAGCATCACATTCTTATAACGTTCAAATTCACCTTCAGTAAACCCGTAACGCTTCGCACGTTCATTCTCCACTACTATGGCCTTCAGCCCATTTTTTATACCATCCTGACCTACTACCGCAAAAGAGGAGTAGTTACTTTTAGTACGAACCATGCTGCCATAATTAGCACTGGCAAAAAAGAAAGGAGGCTCTGCTGACTGTTTCAGTTCTTCCAAACGTTGATTCAGCATGCCGGTGTAAAGCCTGTAAATTACGTCTCTGCGGTAATCATTTAAGGTTTCTGTTTCCTCATTATCTTGCTTGTAGATAAGTTGTATCTGGGTGAAAGGAGCTTCTTTGTCTGAAACTACACTTATAAAGGTTTGGTCATGATCAGGTACTTCGTACATTTTCCGCTCTTTCGGATTTTTCGGATTTTTGATCTTTCCAAAACGCTCTTTGATCTTTTTCTCCATTTCCTCAGGATCTATATCACCCACAGCAATCACGGCCATTAAATCAGGTCGATACCAATCTTTATAGAACTGACGTAAAGTCTCGTATTCAAAATTTTCTATCACCTCTTTCTTTCCAATGGGTAGCCTTTCCGCATAACGAGATTCTTTAAACATGACCGGAAACCATTCATCACGCATGCGTTGGTTAGCTCCCTGACCTAAACGTAGCTCTTCAAGTACAACACCACGTTCTTTATCTATTTCTTCTTCCGTCATAGCGATGTTATGTGCCCAATCCTCTAGTACAGTTAAACCTTTATTCAGCACCTCCTCATCGTCAGTAGGTATTGGTAAAATATAGACCGTTTCGTCAAAACTCGTGTACGCATTTAGATCGGATCCAAATCTCACTCCTACAGACTGCAGGTAGCTGACAAGTTCATTTTTCTCAAAGTTCTTGGTACCGTTAAATGCCATATGCTCCAGAAAATGAGCAAGGCCTTGTTGCTCTTCTGTTTCCAGCATGGAGCCGGCATTGACCACTAACCTAAGTTCAACCTTATCTTCAGGCTTTTCATTTTTACGGATATAGTAAGTAAGTCCATTTTTCAACGTTCCTACCCGCACATCAGGATCAATGGGAAGTTTGCTATCCATATTTCCTGAAATTTCCACCTCTTGAGCCCAGACCGGGGCTATAATAAGAAGCATTAAAAGTTTGGTAATTACTGTTTTCATAATCTGTTCAATTCAAAATTCGTATTTATCAACTACAATTTTAGTTATAACCCGTTAGTCGTCCAAACGTTTTGTTTATTACAGAGAAACCCCGATTTTTTAACAAACTTTAAGATACGTCATCTTCTACAACATCAGCTGAGGATTGGCTTTCTTGCGGTACTATGTCCTTCCTAAAAAACCGTTTCTGGAAAATGAGGATGATAACGACACCTATGAAAATAGAGGAGTCTGCGATATTGAAAACGGGACTAAAGAAGAGAAAATAATTACCACCGATACCGGGGATCCAGTCGGGATAATGACCATCAAACAGCGGAAAGAATAGCATATCTATCACTTGACCATGAAACCAGGGTGTGGGCGCATCATAGGGAGCATTATCAAGCAAAACACCGTAAAAAGTACTGTCTATTACATTGCCTACAGCCCCACCTAGAATCAAGCCCATACACCACATTAAGCCGCTATGTGCTTTATGCCGATATAGATAAAAAATATAGTAACAGATACCAACCATGGCAATAAGGCGAAAAATAGTCAGCAGTAGCTTTCCAAACTCGTGTTCCCATTTAATGCCAAAAGCCATTCCCGGATTTAGAAGATAGTGCAGCCTAAACCAATCGCCCAAAACATGGATCTCACCGGCCGTGCCCATTTCCATGTTATAATAAACTAACAGCTTAGAGGTTTGGTCTATCACTATAACCAATAGAGCAAGTAGAAAATACTTATAAATATGCTTGAATATAGGAGACTTCACTTCAAATAGTGGCTTCGGGTACCTCTTCATGGATGCCGGTTTCTGCTTTATTTTCCGACTTAAAGAATTTTTTCTGGAAGATAAGCATAAACGTTACACCAAGAAATACAGAACTATCAGCCACGTTAAAAACATAACTAAAAAATAGAAAATCATTCCCGCCTATAAAGGGTATCCAGGCAGGGTAAGTACCTTCAAATAATGGGAAAAAGAACATGTCAATGACCTGACCATTGAACCAAGGAGTAGGTGCTCCATACCGGGCATTGTCCAATAAAACACCGTAGAAAGTACTGTCGATAACATTTCCTACAGCTCCTCCTAAGATAAGAGCAATACAGATCAGGAGGCCGGGAGTTACATTTTTTCTATAAAGATGTATGAGGTAAAAACCAATGCCAAACGCCGCGATCAACCTAAAAAGAGTAAGTAGCATCTTTCCATAGGTGGCATCCCAGCGCAACCCAAAGGCCATACCAGGATTGAGTAAGTAATGGATTTTAAACCATTCTCCTATTACATTAATCTCTTGAATGTGATTTTGAGCCAAATCGAAATAAACCCAAAGCTTCACTATTTGGTCCAGAACTATTACCGCGAAGACAATTAAAAAATACCTATAAAGCTTCATTACTTCCCTATGACTCTATCTTGATTTTAAGTTGATGTTCATCCATTTCCAACAGCACCCCGTTACTCAATGTTTCCGTAAAGGTCAATGAAAGTGCCTGTGTTTCTTCACAGATGTATGCTTTATTTTCATGTAACGCAGTATTGATCAATTCTGTATTTGACTCTACACTAATCTTTATCTTATCCTGCACCTCTAGGCCCATATCTTTACGCATATTTTGAACCCTGTTAACCAAATCTCTGGCAATACCTTCCTGTCTCAACTCATCCGAAAGGGTGATGTCAAGAGCCACCGTCACATTCCCCTCAGAAGCCACTGACCAACCCGGAATGTCCTGATAAGTAATCTCTACATCTTCCAGCGTTAATGAAACTTTCCCGGATGATAAATCCAAGGTTAAAGCATTTTCAGACTCCAACATTGTGATCTGCTCGGCAGTCAATTGATTGATACCTACGGCCACTTCTTTCATGCGTGGACCATATTCCTTCCCTAACTTTCTAAAATTAGGCTTAACATTCTTTACCAGGATGCCTGACTCGTCATCTACAAATTCAATCTGCTTCACGTTGACTTCTGAAAGCACCAAATCTTCTACCATCTCCACCTGCTCTTTGAAGTGTGCACTAAGCACAGGCACCAAAATTTTTGATAAAGGCTGACGCACTTTTATGGTGTGCTTCTTCCTGAGCGAATGAACGAGTGAAGAAGTAACTTGCGCCAAACTCATACGTTCTTCCAGATCAGCATCTATCAAACCCAAGTTAACCTCCGGAAACTGAGTCAAATGAACAGAAATTTCACCCTCCTTGCTTGTAACCGCATTTAGGTTTTGGAAGAGTGTATCCATATAAAAAGGAGCGATAGGTGAGCTAAGTTTAGCAATATTCACCAGGCAAGTGTAAAGCGTTTGATACGCGGCCTTTTTATCCTCATTAAATTCCCCTCGCCAAAAACGCTTCCTATTCAAGCGTACATACCAGTTGCTTAAATCGTCAATAGTGAAATCCTGAATGAGGCGGGCCGCTTTAGTGGGCTCATAATCTTCGTACGCTTTGCCAACTTTATCAATTACGGTATTAAGTTTAGACAATATCCACCGGTCACTTTCTGTTCGTTTTTCAAGTTCTATTTCAGAGTCAGCATAGTCAAAAGAATCCAGGTTAGCATACAGGGCGAAGAAAGAATACGTATTATGGAGTGTTCCAAAAAACCTTCGTTGTACCTCTATGATACCGTCAATATTGAACTTCAAATTATCCCACGGGTTAGCATTAGAAATCATGTACCAACGAGTGGCGTCGGGGCCATATTTTGCCAATGTCTCGAACGGATCCACCGCATTACCCAGACGCTTGGACATTTTATTGCCGTTTTTATCCAGTACAAGCCCATTGGCAATGACATTCTTGAAAGCTACCTTATCGTAAAGCATGCTGGCTATAGCATGGAGTGTAAAAAACCATCCACGTGTTTGATCTACGCCTTCTGCGATGAAATCAGCCGGAAAATTAGCTTCAAAGATGTCTTTATTTTCGAAAGGATAATGCCACTGCGCATAAGGCATAGCACCGGAGTCAAACCAAACATCTATGAGGTCCGGTTCGCGAAACATTTTTTGCCCTTTATCGCTAACCAGAATTACGTTATCTACATAAGGCCGATGTAGATCAAAATCGTCAGGCAATTGTTCTGGCATAAAGCCGGCCTCTACTGATTTAGACACTTCATTTTTCAACTCTTCCAGAGAGCCTATACATTTTTGTTCGCTTTTGTCTTCTGATACCCAAATGGGCAATGGCGTACCCCAAAACCTCGACCGTGACAGGTTCCAATCCACCAAATTTTCCAACCAGTTACCAAACCTACCGATACCAGTTGATTCAGGTTTCCAGTTAATGGTTTTATTCAGCGCTACCAGCTTATCTTTCATGGCCGTGGTTTTAATAAACCACGAGTCTAACGGGTAATACAAAATAGGTTTATCCGTACGCCAGCAATGAGGGTAAGAGTGTTCGTATTTCTCTACTTTGAACGCTTTGTTTTCTTCTTTGAGCTTTATCGCTATCTGAACATCCAGAGACTTCTCCGGAGCCTGGCCTTCTGAATAGTATTCATTTTTAACATGGATACCGGCAAAGTCCGTGATCTGTTGAACATAACGGCCCTGTTTATCTACAATAGGCACATCCTTACCCTCTTCATCTTTTACCAGGATAGCACCTATACCCGCTTGAGCTGCCACTCTTTGGTCATCCGCACCAAATGTGGGTGAAATATGGACTATACCCGTACCATCTTCCGTACTTACGAAATCTCCCGGTATTACTTTAAATGCAGGGCCATTAGGTGCCACATAGGGAAGCAACTGTTCATACTCAGTTCCAACTAGTTCAGCACCTGTTACTTCACCGATAACCTCGAATGGAATTAACTTGTCACCCTCATTATATTCCTCAAAAGTCAGGTCGGAAGCCTTTGGATTGAAATACGCATTTAATCTTTCTTTGGCTAAAATGACCACTATTTCCTCAAAGGTGTAAGCGTTAAATGTTCTGACCTTTATATAATTTATTTTCTCCCCTACCGCCAAGGCACTGTTGCCAGCTAGTGTCCAGGGTGTGGTAGTCCATGCCAAGAAGTATTCATTCGCACGGCTCTTAAGTTTAAACTGGGCAGTAATGGTGGTGTCTTTTACATCCTTGTAGGTACCTGGTTGGTTTAGCTCATGAGAGCTCAAACCCGTACCTGCAGCAGGTGAATAAGGCTGAATGGTATAGCCCTTATAAAGGAGACCTTTGTCAAAAAGCTGTTTTAACAAGCTCCAGAGCGACTCGATATAGTCTCGTTCAAAGGTGACATAAGGATCATTCAGATCTACCCAATAACCCATTTTTTGAGTTAGATCATCCCATTGATCTTTGTACTTCATTACCGTTTCACGGCATTTTTGGTTGTATTCCTCTACAGAGATCTTGCTGCCTATATCATCTTTCTTGATTCCAAGTTCTTTTTCCACTTGTAGCTCTACCGGCAGACCATGCGTATCCCAGCCACCTTTACGCTTAACTTGAAATCCCTTAAGTGTTTTATATCGACAAAAGATATCTTTCACCGCTCTGGCCATCACATGATGAATACCAGGTGTGCCGTTAGCGGATGGTGGCCCTTCATAAAAAGTAAAAGCAGGTCTTCCCTCTCGTGAAGAAACAGACTTTTCAAATACCTGATTCTTATCCCAAAAATCGAGTACTTCACCAGCTACTTCGGCATAGTTCAGACTCTTGTACTCTTTATACTTCATTACTGCTCAAGAAAAATCTATGATTTAATGTCATCGGACACCTTATCAGGTGCCACTTTTATTTGTGAAAGATCTATTTCCTCGTCTTCATCCTCGGCATAAAAGCCATCGTCATACTGCTCTATTAGCGGATGTGTGTTCTTTCTGCGCTTGCCATCGTCAAAAGTAAGCAAGAGAGAAGGAAGTAAGATCAGGTTAGTTACCATGGCTATTAATAATGTAATAGAGGTTAAAATTCCCAAGGCAACTGTACCACCAAAGCTTGATCCGGCAAAAATTACAAACCCGGCAAATAAGATGATTGAGGTATACATCATGCTGGCTCCGGTCTCGCGTAAACTTTTACTAACCGCTAACGGCACAAAAAACCGATTTGCAAATAACTCTTGCCGATACTTGGCTAGAAAATGAATGGAATCGTCCACTGAGATACCAAATACAATACTAAAAATGAGTGCCGTACTTGGCTTAAGATGAATGCCGGCAAACCCCATAATACCGGCTGTGATCAAAAGTGGTATTATATTAGGCACCAGTGATATTATGATCATTCTAACATTAGCAAAAAGTATAGCCATAATAATGGAGATAATAATAAAGGCGAGTAGCAGACTGAAACGAAGATTCTCTATTAGGAACTTGTTCCCTTTTATGAATAGGGGTGTAGTACCTGTTATGCTCAATTTAAGATCACTTTCTACGAATAGTGTGTCTATTTTTGGTTGTATTACCTGGTTCACCAGGGAATCCATATCGTGCGATCCTACATCAGCCACTTGCATGGAAACACGCATTTTCTGTAACGTCGAGTCTACGAATGAATCGAATAATCCGGAACTATCAGATTGATTGCGCATATACCTTAAAATAAAGCTACTTTCCCGTTTGCTAGGTATCGAATATCTCGATGGGTTATTACCGTAATAAGCTTGCCGCGCCGCTTTGACGAAACTAACCAATGACAAAGGTTCGGAAATATCGCGCTGCTCAGCCAGAAATTTCTCAAATCGATCCAGCTTTCTTAAATTTTTTACATCAATTGCGCCCCTTCGTTTATCCGTATCTACTACTATTTCTAAGGGCATTATTCCACTAAAATGCTCCTCAAAAAACCTAAGGTCTTTTTTAATATCACTGTCAGCCGGAATATCATCCACCATATAGGAAACAGTTTCTATTTTATACATTCCGTATAAAGAGACTAGTACTATCGCAACTGTAAATAAATAAATGAAAATCCTGTGACGATGGACGAGCAGATCCATCTTGGTTAGAACAAAATCCAGCGGCCGGAATTTTAAATGCTTAAGCTGCTTTACATTAGGCGCTGGAAGCCAAGAAAAAACAGCAGGAATTAAGATGATACTTACCAAAAAGGTGGCGAGAATATTGATCCCTGCCACAATACCAAACTCCTTCAGGATAACAATATCAGTAGTAGCCAATACCACAAAACCAATAGCCGTGGTAAAATTGGTGATAAGGGTTACCAGTCCAATTTTGCGCACCACTCTACTAATGGCCATCATTTTATTGCCATGCGTTTCAAACTCTTGATGGTATTTATTGAGAAGGTAAACACTATTAGGAATCCCAATAACTACGATAACAGGTGGTATCAATCCGGTAAGCAGGGTGATCTTGTATCCGAATAGTGAGAGTGAACCGAGTACCCAAATCACTACTACAGCTATTATGGTCATAGGAAAGACGACAGCATCCCAGGTTCTAAAGAACACAAATAGAATTAGCCCTGTTACCAAAACTGAGAGTAGCAAAAAGACCTTCATTTCTTTGCTCACTTTCCCGGCCACCACGGACCGCACAAATGGTAAACCCGCGTAGTGAAGTTCAATATCTGTTTTATCGCTAAACGCTGAACCTATGGCCAAAATCCCCTCTGTTAAACCCAGACGCTTAGAAGAGTTAAGTACATTTTTATCGATAGAAAGCAACAGCACTGTAGCCCCGTTATCCGGATTTACCAACCTACCGGTATAGAATCGCTGATCAAGTGCTACATTTAACAAACTATCAAACTCACTTCTTAAAGTGGGAGTATCTGTGAACACAGGCTCTAACACAAACATCCTTTGAACCGTATCTTTCTTTAGACGCTTGATCAAAGGCAGTGAAACTACACTTTTAACACCTTCCAAATTACCCAGGTCATTACTCAGTTCTTTGAGCAGTGCGAATTTTTTTGCTGTGTAAACCGAGCTGTCCTTTAGACCTAGGGCCATTAGATTACCATCCTCACCAAATAGTTCTTTGAACTGCATGAACTCGATCATGTCCGGATCATCCGTAGGTACCGTACTGCTCAAATTGTAGCTCATTTCTACATTTCGGGCATGGTAACCCATAAACACGGTTATTCCTACTAGTATTAAAACCAGGAATAAACGGTACTTAATGATAGTATGAGAGAGCTTAGTCCACATGTCTAAAATAAAGCCGCAAAGGTAATGATTTTAGCCTGAAAGAATAGTTTAAACCTATTTTCCGAATCAGCTATTCGGTAGCGAAATCCCTCGAATTTTTCTAAAAAGAGCAATGGCATGACGATCCGTAAGACCGGATACAAAGTCCACAACGATCATCAACAATTGATAAGCATCATTATTACTTTGTTCCAACTCATTTTGAACTTCGAACGGTAAAAGCCTCACCGCCGATTTGTCCTTAGCGGTAGGCTCTTTTTTAATGTATGTATGCATTACTGCCTCACAGAAAATGTCCAGCAGCCCCGGAAGTACCTCAAACCCGGCAATCTCCGTTTCTAACACCTGCTGACAGCGGTAGATCTTGCTGACAGAAAGCTTAACCACTTCACTCAAAACTTGCGTAGAAGGGATCAAATCTGTGAGTGCAGTATCAAAATCTCCACTTAAAATATTCTCCTCTTCTGCTAAGAATAGCTCCGTACATTCATCCACGAGTATACCAATGGCTATCGCCCTTAACGTACTGATTTGTTCGTTTTTACTGGCAATCTGTTGTAGCTTTTGAGGCTTGAAACGGCTCCCCAAGATAGTGGCAAATAGATCGATAGCTTCTGTATAGCTTACTAAGCCTAATCGGCAGCCATCTTCCAGATCAATAAGATTATAGCAAATATCGTCAGCTGCTTCTACCAAAAAGGCTAAAGGGTGACGGGACCAAGAATAATCTTCGATCGGATTCATGCCCAGAGAAGTAGCTATCGATTTGAATATATGCCGATCACTTTGGAAAAACCCATACTTTTTCTGGCTTCTTCTTTTCTCATCAGCCCTTTTAATAACCGACTGCCTTGGGTATTTACTAAAAGCCGCCAGAGTAGCATGAGTAAGTCTTAACCCTTGGTATCGATCCTTGTTTAGGATCCGGAAACCCTGAGCATTCCCTTCAAAATGAGTAAGATCAGCCCATTCTAATTCGTTGACTAAGGCTTCATATTCGCTGCCCTTGCCAGATCTGAAAAACTCTGAGATAGCTTCCTCTCCGGAGTGACCAAAAGGCGGATTTCCTATATCATGGGCTAAAGATGCAGCCGCAACTATTCCGCCAATCTCATGAAGATCAAAGTTTTTTAACAAGTTTTCATGCCGCTCTAATATAACCTGGCCGACTTTCTTTCCTAAAGACCTACCTACACTAGAAACCTCCAGACTGTGCGTTAGGCGAGTGTGAACAAAATCATCTTCCGGCAGAGGATGTACCTGAGTTTTATCCTGAAGCCTCCGAAAAGGATGACTAAAAATAACACGATCATAATCCTGTTCAAAAGCACTTCTTGTACTTCTTTGCCTCGGGTTTCCACCATGGTTGCCTCTCTGATCAGATAGTAATTGCTGCCAATTCACGCTGCCAATTTATACAAATTAATAGGATCTTGCTGTAGTAAACATGTAAGGGTAGCGTAAAGGTCTGGTATAGCCTTTCTCAAATCCACTGGGTTTTCAAAAAAATACTCTAGCGCCACTGCAAAAAATTCATATCCGTTAGTGCCGGCATAGCTCCGAAGAAAGTGCTTCTCACCGGCATTTATTTTTTTCATCTCTCTTAGGGTTATAATTTCAAGTTGCTTCAGTGCGTCATCATTTAAAAACCCATATTCTTCATTTTTAATCCTATTTTCAAAATGAATGGCATGTGCCATCTCATGAATCCCTAAGTTTAACGAGTCAGAGATATTGGCATACCCGTCAACAAAACTTTTCCACGAAATTACGATTATGCCTGCTCGAGGATTCACCTCCCCCAAATGATACTTTTGCGTTATGCTTGAGTAATAGGCATCCATGTAGATCATGATCTTATCAAAATGAGCCAGAAAAATTCTACCTAGCCCAAAAGTGAGCTGTACGGCGGAAGCCGAAATAAGAACGCGCATTTCATCAGTGACCTTACTTACACTTCTAGGGATGAATGTTTTTGAATACATAAACCGCTGAACACGCTTTTCAAAAACTATCTTCTGCGGACTGTTCAGCACGTTATAATAGGCTGAATACTTTTCAAGGATAGTGCGATGTACTTCACTTATGGGTGCATATCTTTTGAACAAAGGAATGACGTAGGCATAAACTTGCCTTAGGATATCGCTAAACAACTTAATAATAGCTGCTAAAAGTCCTACTAAAAGTAGGATAGCAACGGCATTCCAAAACATTAAAGCTGTCTCAGAAGTGAATTAATAGAAACTAAACTTCCTATTCGCTGACTTAGCTGAGAAATATCAATTCTTTCCTGTTTTGCCGTATCCCTATTACGTAGAGTTACCTTATTATCTTCCAATGAATCATGATCAACGGTAATGCAATAAGGCGTACCTATGGCATCCTGCCGGCGGTAGCGTCTCCCAATAGCATCTTTTTCATCGTACTGACAATTCACGTCAAACTTAAGCTCATTCATTATCTCTCTTGCCTTTTCTGGCAAGCCATCTTTTTTAACGAGTGGCAGTACTGCCACCTTTACTGGAGCAAGAGCCGCTGGGATTTTAAGCACGGTGCGCTCACTGCCATCCTCTAGTGTTTCTTCCGTATAAGCACTTGACATTACCGCAAGAAACATTCTATCTAGACCTATAGAAGTTTCTACAACGTATGGCACATAATTTTTATTTTCCTGGGGATCAAAGAATTGGAGCTTTTTGCCTGAGTGTTTTTCGTGTGCTTTTAAATCAAAATCCGTTCTACTGTGAATACCTTCTAGTTCTTTAAAGCCCATAGGAAACTTGAATTCAATATCGCATGCTGCATTAGCATAATGGGCTAAGTTCAGGTGGTCATGAAACCTATAATTATCTTCACCCAAACCTAAAGTCTTATGCCAGGCTATTCGTTGGTTTTTCCAGTGATTATACCACTTAATCTCGTCACCCGGCTTCACAAAAAACTGCATCTCCATTTGCTCAAACTCGCGCATTCTGAAAATGAATTGTCGTGCAATGATCTCATTGCGAAAAGCCTTCCCTATTTGAGCAATACCAAACGGTATTTTCATTCTGCCGGTCTTTTGAACGTTAAGAAAGTTGACAAAAATGCCTTGTGCTGTTTCAGGTCTCAAATATATCGTGTTTGCCCCTTCAGCCAGTGATCCTATTTCCGTAGAGAACATCAAATTAAATTGGCGTACCTCTGTCCAGTTTTTTGAACCTGATACAGCGCAGGCTATGCCCAATTCTTCAATAAGCGACTTTAAATCCTGCAGCTGATCCGTTTCAATGGCAGACTTCATCCTCAGGTTAATGGCATCTATCTGCTCTTTATACTGTACTACCCTTCCATTTGTAGAAATAAATTGACCCCTATCAAAACTGTCTCCAAATCTCTTCTCAGCTTTAGCTATTTCTTTGTTGATCTTGCCTTCAATTTTGGCGATATGATCTTCAATTAACGTATCGGCCCGGTATCTCTTTTTAGAATCTTTATTATCAATGAGCGGATCATTGAAAGCATCTACGTGTCCTGATGCTTTCCAGGTAGTAGGATGCATGAAAATAGCAGCGTCAATGCCGACTATATTTTCGTGCATTTGAACCATAGCTTTCCACCAAAAGCTTTTGATATTATTCTTTAATTCAGAGCCGTACTGTCCGTAATCATAAACAGCACCAAGTCCGTCATAAATTTCACTGGATTGAAAAACAAACCCATACTCCTTGGCATGGGATACCACTTTTTTCAACAAGTAATCGTCTTGATTTGCCATAGCGCGCAAAGATAGGTGAAATTGAAGGTTATGCTACGCTGCTGTATAATTTGATGGATTTAGTTTGGGTAGACTTAGAGTAAAAGCAGAACCCGCGCCCACCTCGGAATTTAACGTAATTGAACCACTAAGTTTATCAACAGTTTCTTTTACAATGTACAGCCCTAAACCTGATCCGTCAGACTTCTCAGTGGCACGATAGAACATATCAAAGAGATGTTGATGATGTTCTGACGCTATTCCTAAACCATTATCTACTATTTCTATTACATCCACATCACCCTTTTGGGAGGCTTTAACCTCAATTTTTGGGTTATTCGAATCATAATTATGATACTTGATGGCATTATTGATAAGGTTACTGAGTATTACTTTTAGTCTATTCTTATCCGTATCAATCTCCAGCTCCTCCGGTACGATAATTTCAATTTCTACCCTATTTCTGTTTTCAAAATGTTCAAGATCTTGCAAGACATCAGTAACTAAGTCTAATAGATTCACTTTTTCAATGGTAATTCCCAATCTGCTATTTCTGGAGTAATTAGTAATATCAGCGATAAAAGCATTCAGGTTGGAAATTCGTCCTTTCATCAGACCAAATATTTTTTGTCTTTCCTCCGGGTCTTGCGTAAGCTCGGCAATAGAGATCAAGCCCTGTACAGAGCTTAACGGAGCTTTTAGGTCATGAGAAGTACTGTACACAAATCTATCCAGCTCTTGATTAGCCTTTTCCAAGAGCTCATTCTGTTTTTTAATTTGTCCCTCAGCCCGCTTTCTTTCATCTATGTTAAGTATAGTACCTACCATGCGTACCGCACGTCCGGTACTATCCCACTCTGCCTGGCCTGTATCTAAAACCCAAATGTAGTTGCCTTTTTTGGTCCTGGCGCGACATTCAACGGCAAAGGGTGTTCTATACTTAAAGTGATCTAATAGCATCTTCTTAGCCTCCGTAAGATCTTCGGGATGAAGGATATTAAGCATACCTTGCAAGGTCAGATCACTTAACTCACCCACCTTGTACCCGAATAGTTGGGTTATTTTTGAAGAAACATGAATACGATCACTTTTACCATCCCACTCCCATATACCGGCACTTGAACCCTGGATGGCCAACTGAAATTTACTCTCACTCTCTTTCAGTTCTTTTGACGTTTTGATCAGATGTTCATTAGATTTTATATTTAATCGCATCAAAAAGTAAATGGCCAGAAGTGAAGAAAATAATGACACGGTAAAATTTAAAACATAGCTCGTATCAATGTATCGCTGAGATAGTACTAAAGGCTGAAAGGGCTCTATAGTGTAGAAGTAAGATACAAAAGCCAGAAAAACGGTGAACAAGAAGAAAATAACCGAATACTTAATTTTTTCATAGCCAAATATGGTAACGATATACACACCAGCCGCTAAAAAGTAGAGATAAACACCGGTAGCCTGCTTTTCAATAGAGGCCAGGATAGCGATCATTAGAAGCACTGGCACAATAAAAATGATTTTGGCGACATCTAACTTCCCCTTTCTAAGCAGGATCATACATACCATAGAAAAAACGATCATAACCCCATAAAAAGGGATGAAATCTAAATGCCCTAGCGAAAGCTCCAGAATGATAAAAAACAAACAAACAGCAATAACTATAGAGGCTCCTAATCCAGTGAGAATAACCCGCTGACGATCCGGTTCATTGATTTCCGCAAAGGCTTTTTTGCTTAAGAAAAGTCTACCCTTGTCAAACTTCATTAGCTTGGATTCATATCAAAAAGCAAAGTCATCTTTTCCAAACTTTTTTCGGAACCTACCATCGTTACCCAATCTCCCTTGCGCAAGCGGGTGTAGCCATGCGAAATGATCATCTGTCCTCTGCGTCTGATAGAAAGTATTATAATATCTGCCGGGAATCTAATATCGCGTAGTGATAACCCGTGTAGGTTAGGATTGAGCACTTCAAGATCAATAGTATCCTGACCTTTTTGCATACCAAGTAATAAGGAGGTGGCCTGGGGAGATCTGACAAAGTGATCCATCAAACTAACAATAGCTGTAGAAGGATCTACCACCAATGCACCCAGCTTATGAAAACTATTAAAATTATAATGGTGGTTAAGCCTTACCACCACATCTTTGGTGCCTACATATTGATAAATTAACTCGCATAGCTCAAGGTTTTCAGTATCTGTAAGCATCAACACTATCGCCTCAGATTTGGAAGCTTCCAGACTTTCGAGAGCTTCCAAGGAAAGGGATTCTATCGAATGTATGTCACAATCAGGATACTCTGCCGGATTAATGTTTTGCTTTCTAGTGGCTATTTTTACCTGCCAGCCGTGATCGCTCAGCTGCTTAGCTAAGGCTACAGATTGACTTTCAAGTCCAAAAATAATTACGTCACGTATGCCATCAAATTCAGGAGTTTCGTGCCTCTCTCTGCTTTCACCTACCATATTAAGAGACCATTTAAATAGCGGTGGACCTACCAGCTCGTTCAGCACTATCACGGCAATAATAAGGGCCGATAGTTCCGTGCCCCATTCCGGAAATGTGTTGGAGATGATAGTGGCTAAACCCAGCCCCACACCTGCCTGCGTGATATAAGCCATCCAACCTACTTTATTGTAGAGCGGCGGATCGCCCGCTATGGTACCGCCTATATAGGTGCCTAACATCATACTTAGTAATCTGATGCCAAAAAAAGCCAGGGCAATGGGCCACACTTTCAGTAAAAGTGTCACCGACATTGAAGCGCCGGTGAGGGTGAAGAAACCTACATAAATTACCGGTGCAATATCTTCAATTATCTTTATGAATTCGTACCTGTATTTTGAGTAATTGGTTACTAAAAAGCTTCCAATAATACATATTAACAATGGCTCTATAAGAAATTCTTTCCCGAAGTTGGCACCTGTATATTCCTTCAAATTATAGTAAAGCAGGTAGATGGAATAGCCTAATACTAAGATGGAGACCGTTTTGACGTAGTTATGGATGTTTAACGACAAAACATAAATAAGCAGCCTGCCCAGTAAATAGCCAATGACAAAGGAAGTGGCCATTTCTAAAAGAATAAAACCTAAAAACCATAGATCTATAGGAGCTCCTTTTACCAGCACATTAGCCAATGACATATTAATAGCAAAGAGAAGGATCACCAAAAAGTCTTTGAGTACGGTAACGCCCATGGTGGTTTGTGTAAACGCACCTTTGGCCCTTACCTCATTAATGACAGCAATAGCTGATGCCGGAGACCTAGCCACGAATACCGTCCCTACCAGAATAGCTACGGCAATTTTAGAACCAACGTTAAGATCTGCTGTAAAAACGAGATAATCAGTGATGAAGAAAACACAAATAGAACTTACCGTAAAGGTGATAACCAATTGGCCGAAGGTGATCCATTTTATGCTTTTTAATCTGCTACGTAAGTCTTTTAAATACAACTCAGCAGCGGCAGCAAAAGCAATGAAAGCCAGGGCTATATCATTTATAAAGCTGAGTGACTCCTTTGATCCCTTTGGCACTAAACCTAAAAAGGACGGCCCGGCAATAATGCCGATAATGAGTAAACCGGTGATAATTGGGAGCCGGGCGCGCTGAAATAGTTTAGCAATTTGATTTGCACCCACCGCTACGATCAGAAATCCGAGAAATAGAATAAAAATGGTTTGCTGGTCCTGCATATAGCTGCGTTAAATAAAAATTAGCTTAACTTCTTCGCCTTCTCCCAGTAAGCATCCATCTCTGAAAGAGACATCTCAGACAACACCTTACCATCCTTTTTTGATTCGCTTTCTAAATAGTTAAAACGTTTCATGAATTTCTTATTCGTTCTTTCTAGCGCCTCCTCGGGATTTATATTCACAAAACGAGCGTAATTGATCAGCGAAAAAAGTAAATCACCAAACTCATTTTGTGCCTTAGATTGATCAATTGCACCGGCCTCTACATCAAACTCTGCCCTGAACTCTTGCATTTCCTCTTCTACCTTATTCCAAACCTGGTGTTTTTCTTCCCAATCAAAACCTACGCCTCGTACTTTTTCTTGTATCCGCATTGCTTTTACCAGGGCCGGTAAGGATTTAGGTACTCCTCCAAGCACCGTTCTTTTTTTTGTACCGCCCTCATTGAGTTTAATCTTTTCCCAGTTTTGTTTTACCTCCTCTTCATTATTAACATCTAACTCCCCATAAATGTGTGGATGTCTTTCCACCAGCTTATCACAGACTGTATTGAGTACATCACCGATATGGAAAGCATCAGACTCAGAGGCTATCCTTGCGTAAAAGACATTGTGCAGCATTAAATCCCCTAGTTCCTTTTTTATTTCCTCCAGATCACCTTCAATAATAGCATCACTTAGCTCATAAGTTTCTTCAATGGTAAGGTGCCTGATAGACTCAATGGTTTGTTTTTTATCCCAAGGACAATTTTCACGGAGCTCATCCATTATGGTCAACAGCCTATCAAAGGCTTTTAGCTTATCTGCTCTGTTTACGTCTTTGCTCACCTGCACTTTACCCATAACAATTGATATTAAGAGAAACTTAATGTAATCCTCGAATGTTTTTTTAGTCTAATCATTAAATTTGTAAAAAATAATCTACTTATGGCTACTTTATTCTTGGGCATCGGATTTATTGCTTTCTTTTTTATTCTAATGTCAGTCCGATTGATTTTTATTAAAGGCGGCCAATTCAAAGGAACCTGTGCATCACAAAATCCTTATTTAAATAAAGATGGCGCTACCTGTGGATTTTGCGGCAAAAAAGTAGGTGAAGGTGAAGAATGCGGTAATTCTGATTCAGAAGTAGAGAAGGTGATGGCTAAGTTTTCTTGAATGAAAAAAGCCTAGCATCAATAAAGGAGACTTTTACAATAGCCCGATTCTAGTTCTTTCACCAGAGTAGTTATTCAATTTTGGAAATATATCTCACCTCTCCAAAAGAATAATGGCTAATCGTCTTTTACTAACTTTGCCCTGTAATTAAACTCGTAGTATTTTGACATTAATTAAATCCATTTCCGGAATTCGCGGTACCATTGGCGGAAAACCAGGAGAAGGTCTTACACCACTTGATATTGTAAAGTTTTCAGCCGCTTTTGGCACGTGGGCATTATCAAAATCCAGTCATCGAAAAATTGTAATTGGTAGGGATGCGCGTATCTCAGGCGAAATGGTCAGCAGCTTAGTAAGTAGTACACTTATTGGCTTAGGCATTGACGTACTGGATCTAGGATTATCCACTACACCTACCGTAGAAATGGCAGTGGCCATGGAGGAATCTGCAGGAGGCATCATATTAACGGCCAGCCATAATCCTATACAATGGAATGCACTTAAACTTTTAAATGATCGTGGAGAATTTATTTCCGGAGAAGATGGCGCTGAGGTGCTAAAACTTGCAGAGGAGGAGAATTTTGATTTTTCCGAAGTATTGAAACTGGGGAAATATGAGCAAAATGACAGCTTCATTGATAAACACATTGAAGCAATTTTAAATCTGCCCCTCGTAGACGTAAAAGCCATTTCTTCCGCTGGATATAGCGTGGTAATTGATTGTGTAAACTCCACCGGCGGAATAGCTCTTCCGAGGCTATTGGCTGCACTGGGGGTATCAGATGTTAAGAAGCTTTACTGTGATCCTACAGGACATTTTCCACATAACCCTGAACCATTGCCTGAGAATATAACTCATATCTGTTCTGAATTGGAGAGTGGTCAATATGACCTGGGTATTGTAGTAGATCCGGATGTAGATCGTTTGGCGCTGATCCAGGAAAATGGCATTCCCTTTGGCGAAGAGTATACGCTTGTAGCCGTAGCCGACTACATTCTAAGGCATAAAAAAGGAAATACAGTCTCAAATTTGAGTTCATCAATGGCGCTTCGCGTGGTGGCAGAGGCTCTTGGAGGCTCTTACTCTGCTTCTGCCGTGGGTGAAGTAAATGTGGTAAATGAGATGAAAGCCACAGAGGCCGTAATTGGCGGTGAAGGAAACGGTGGCATTATTTATCCGGAGCTTCACTACGGTCGTGATGCTTTGGTGGGAATTGCCCTGTTCTTATCTCATATGGCTAAGTCCAAGCTAACGGCCTCCAGGCTTAGAGCCAGCTATCCGAATTATCATATTTCAAAAAATAAAATTGAGCTTACTCCGGAGATCAACGTTAATCAAATACTAAATCAAGTCAAAGAAAAGTATGCCAGAGAGAGAGTATTGACAATAGACGGAGTAAAAATAGAGTTTGATAATGAATGGGTACATTTGCGGAAATCTAACACTGAGCCAATCATCAGAATTTATGCAGAGTCAGACTCTGAAGCTACATCTGAGCATTTGGCCAATAAGATCATTAGTGATATTAAGGAATTAATAGGCTAAACTATGAAACGGATTTACCTGGATAACGCGGCTACCACACCCTTGGACCCTGAGGTCTTGGATGCTATGCTGCCTTTTCTCAAAGAGCATTACGGAAACCCTTCTTCTACTCATGGGCATGGCCGTGAAGTAAGAGCCGCTATTGAATATGCCCGTAAAGCGGTGGCGGAACTACTGAACACTACTCCCGGAGAAATCTTCTTTACTTCCGGGGGTACGGAGGCCGATAATACACTGATCACCTGCGGCATTGAATCCTATGAGCTTAAGCATGCCATTACCTCAAAGATTGAGCATCATGCTGTTCTTCACACCCTTGAAAATCTGGAAAAAAAAGGTAAAATACAGCTCAGCTACGTAGACTTAGATGCAAAAGGACACGTGAAACTGGATCATCTGGAAGAGCTTTTAAAAGCCAATAGCCGGTCACTAATTTCTTTAATGCAGGCAAATAATGAAATCGGAAACCTCAGTGATCTGCAGAAAATTGGTGAAATAGCAGAAAAACATCAAGCCATATTTCACTCTGATACAGTACAAACTATAGGACATTATCCGCATGACCTTAAAAATTTAAAAGTTCAATGTATAACCGGTGCAGCACATAAATTCCATGGGCCTAAAGGTGCCGGTTTTATGTACATTAAACGAGGTAGTTCTATTCACCCTTTTATTCATGGGGGAGCCCAAGAGCGTGAGATGCGCGGTGGTACCGAGAATGTGGCTGGAATTATAGGTACTGCTAAGGCTCTTGAAATTGCTTACCGAGACATGGCATCTCACCAGAAGCATATAGAAGGACTTAAAGTGAGAATGATCGAAAAATTGAGATCTGCTATTCCGGGCGTACATTTTAACGGGGATTCAGCTAATTTGTCCAGGAGTCTTTACACTGTACTAAATGTATGCCTCCCTTCTTCAGAAGATAATGATATGCTATTATTTACACTGGATATTAACGGCATTTCGGCTTCTGGAGGTAGCGCTTGTTCAAGTGGAGCTACTACAGGCTCTCATGTGTTGAGTGCGTTAAACACCGATCCTACGCGCGGGGCAATACGTTTCTCATTCAGCAAATATACTACTGTAGAAGAAATAGATTTTACGGTAGAAAAAGTAGCGGAATTCTATCAAGTGGAAGCATAATTCTGCTGGCCATTGAGCGTCAGATCTTTGAGGCAATCTACCCAAAGCGGGTGATCATTGAGGCTTTCTACTAACTGAACCTTTTCCCCACCATACTCTTCGAAAATTTCCTGATATTCATCTCCTATTTCTATGGTAGTTTCCAGACAATCAGCGGTAAAAGCTGGCGAAAACACCAATAACTTTTTCGCTCCTTTTTTGCCCCATTCCTCCACCACTTTATCTGAAAAAGGCTCTAGCCAATTCTTATCCAATCTTGATTGAAAGCAAACGGTGTAGTCTTTTTCAGCTAAACCTAATTTATTTGCAATTAACCTGGTGGTAGCAAAGCACGTAGCTTTATAACAATATTGATTTTCTTCTGTGACTTCATGCTCACAATCTCTTTCCTGACAAAGCCCCTCATCGTAAACTTTATCCACTTGCCGCTCCGGAAGACCATGATAGGAAAACAAGATATGATCATACTCGGAGAAGGTATATTTTGAGCCTCTGTCAACAACGGCATCTATAAATTTAGGGTGGTCATAGTACTGGCTGATTACCTTTACTTCGGGAATAACCCACCACTTACAGATCTCTCTCATCGCCAGCTCTAAAGCAGAGCCCGTACTGGCGGAGGCATACTGTGGAAACATAGGTAGCAAAATGATGCGCTTATATTTCTTCTTACGCATCTCTTCCAGCACATGTCGGATATTTGGGTTTTTGTAGCGCATAGCCAGATGCACCTCATACTCTTCACCTAACTGAGCATCCAGTAGCTTACTCACATTTTGACTATGAAAAAGAAGCGGAGACCCTTGATCTGTCCAAAGTTCTTTGTACACCTTAGCGGATTTAGGTGCTCTAAAAGGCACTATAATTAAATTTACCAATATCAGACGTAGTAATTTAGGTATATCTATAACCCTTGGGTCATTCAAAAACTCCGATAGATATGACCTTACATGTCCTACCGAAGGACTATCAGGTGTTCCCAAATTAATAAGTAATACTCCTGTCTTACCTTTTATTGCTTCCATACCCAGAATAAACAAGGCGTAAAAATAATAGTTACGTGTTTTTAAACCTTAATTCACCTCAAACCGTGATTATTCATTTTCTGATTAACGATGAGTATTAACTGTATATAAGATAGCTTCGCATTAAATATTGGCCTGATAAATAATAGCTGAATAAGCAATAAACCGGACAAAACGAGCGGTGGCGATCAGTAAAAATCTAAAAAACGGAAAATTCGTTGCCCCTACTAACATACAAATAGCGGAGAAAGGTACCGGAGTCACGGCTCCCACTAATATCAACAAGCCGCCAAATCTATTTAAGGTGTTGCTATAGCGATAGACATTTCTTTTTAGGGCAGCTTCCAGCCAGCCAATTCGCGAGGCATTTGCGCCAACCGAGTAGCCCAATACACCGGCCAGATACGAGATCACTGCCAAGAGCAGTACATTTAACGTATAACTGCTGAATAGCCCGTGTTTAATGGACCATATCATAAAAAGCTCAGGCGGAATTATACCGAATACAACTTCGGAGAAGGTGAAAACTATATATACCAAGGTGGGCCATTGGCCAATATAGTCTATAAAACCTTCAAAGCCCGTGTATTTTTGGAGTAGAATATAGGTGATTATGATTATGCCAAGGGCTAAAAAACCTTTGGCAAGATTTTTTATCAGGAACCTAGATCTAAAATTCAGCAATCTGTTGGCTATTGCATAGGTGCCCTTTTAAAAGGTTTTGACTCGTCAAAAAGCTTCCTATAGGTTATGTGGGTTTTAACGATATCACCACCTACTTGTTCTACCACTCGGATCATTTTAGGGTTGAAATCACCTATCCAGTTCATTTCCAGATCATCGTAACGTTGATAATCCTTCTGAACCATTTGAGCTGTGGCTAACACCAGCGCGCCTTCCACACCTTTTCCTTGATGTTCCGGCACTATTCCAAACACCAACCCCAACATTTTATTACAGCTTTTCCGCCATTTGTGCCAGACGAATTTCAATTTACCTATGAGGTCAAGTTTGCCATTCACATACTTAAAGATCTGATTTACCTCAGGCAGATTAATGTAAAAGGCCACCGGCTCTTCTCCGTAATAACCAAACCATACTATCTTTTCATCGATGATCGGTTTCATTTGCCTCATGATATTTTTAGCCTGAAGGCTGGTCATCTGAGCTACACCTTTATGCCTTGCCCATGCCTTATTGTAAATAACGCGGAAGTGCTCAGTGTATTCATCTAGCTTTTTAAGCTCCAAATGCCTGAAGTTATACGCCGGATCCTTTAAGGCTAGCTCACCTTTTTTCATCAGCCGCGGTGAAAACGGATCTCGAACCTTACGGCCGAAAGTAAGCTGCTTAAAATAAGTTTGAAATCCGTATTGCTCAAATAACTCTTGATAATATGGAAAATTATAATTGCAGTTATAATTAGGCTCAATATCAAAACCATCTACCAGAAGGCCCCACCACTTATCGCGCTCGCCAAAGTTAACAGGACCGTCCATGGCCTCCATGTCTCTGGACTCCAGCCATTCTTTCGCAATGTCGAAAAGCTTAAATGCAAACCGCTGATCGTTTACACATTCAAAAAAACCTAAGCCGCCGGTGGGTTGATCATTATCTTTATTAACTGTCTTTTTATTTATAAATGCGGCTATCCTGCCACTGGTCTCCCCTTGATCATTTTTTATGATCCAGCGGATGCATTCACCGTTTCTAAAGGTTTTGTTTGTTTTTTTATCGAATACAGCCTCTATGTCTTTATCTAATGGCCTTATCCAGTTGTTTTCTTTTTTGTAAAGCCTCACTGGCAATAACAGAAACTCTTTGATCAGCTTCTTATCGTTTGCAACCTCCAAAACTTCCATAAGCAATGATAGTCTTAATTTGACTCTGACATCTGATTTGGAATATTTATTTCAAACTTAGTCCCTTTGTCCTCCTCACTACTGACTTTAATCTGACCACCGAGCTTGTTTAGTGCGTTTTTAACAATGTACAAACCTATGCCGGAGCCCTCTGAAGTTTCAGTGGCCCTATAAAACATATCAAAAACTTTGGTTTGGTTACTTTTTGAGATACCGATACCATTATCCTGAATGGTTATTTTAGCGCAAGAAGCTGAAACATTCACATCAATTTTAACGAAGCTTTGATCCTTGGTTGAATCGATATATTTGATAGAGTTCGAGATCAAATTCCGGAAAATCTCATTCATCCGCCATTGGTCAGAATAGAAAGACTCGCCAGCAATAGTCACCGATACCTCCACTAAACCTGCATTAGGCAGATAGCTCAGATCTTCAAAACATTGATCAATGACTTTTTTCAGGTCTATTTCACCAAGCTGAACTTCTAGTTTTAGGTTTTTAGAATGGCTTAAAACATCATTGATAAAAGCATCCAGGAGCTTTATCCTATTCTCGATCATCTGCACATATTCCCTGAGATTATCGGTTGATTTCTCTAAGCGAGCCAGATTGACTAATCCTAATACTGAGGATAGGGGAGCTCTCAGATCATGAGATACTTTATAAACAAAGTTATCCAGCTCATCATTTCTTACCTTCAGCTCATTCTCTATTCGGGTTCTTTCGGTTATATCTACATAAATACCGTAGATACCTATTGTTTCATCTTCCAGCGATACGGGTACCCCGTAAATGATTACCGGAATATTTTTTCCGTTTTTATCTAATCTTACGGATTCCAGTTTCCCAACTTTACCCTTGGCAGTGAGTGTATTTATGTCAAGTGCAGCCTTCGATTCGCCAGGCGGTACAATGAGATCATTCAGTCTTTTTCCCACTAATTCCGATTGAGAGAACCTAAATATTTCCTCAAAGCCGTGGTTTATCTGGACTACGTTATGGTCCTCATCCAGAAGCACCAATCCCAAAGGAGAGTTATTGAACAACTGTCCTAAAAGGAGTTCATTGTATTTGGATTTTCTTTCAGCGATCACCCGTTCCGTTACGTCAAGCAGCATACCGTAGCGTACATTCGGATTTGATCCGCGAGTGTTAGACTTACCCTCAATCCATTTTACCGTTCCGTTTACAACAAATCTTCCTTGCCATTCCCATGGCTCTGCGTTTTTTGCAGCTTCTATAGATGACCTGTTGAACTCATCAATATCATCTTTGTGGATCATAGAGGTGATCACGGTATGATCATTAATGATCTCCTCCGGAGTATAACCAAACATTTCAATAGAGCCCTGACTCAAAAACTTAAAATTGGTCTTACCATCAAACGCATATTCATAAATAACACCGGGTAGGCCCATGGTGAGTAGTTGAAACTTCAGATGATTCTCAGTGAGAATTTCTTCCGCTTGCATTTGAAATGTGATGTCAGAAATAACCAGAGCTATTTCCTGAACGGTACCTTTACCATCAATAACCGGATAAATATGACCCTTGATGTACTTTTCATTATCAATACCAAACTGAGCCAGGCTTTTGGTGTTAGCCGGATTATATTTTACCGGTGGAATATCTACAATTTCCCCATTAAATCCTTTGCGGATAAAAGGCGTTAAGCCTATATCCTGGAGCTGTTCGTCTTTGAAGATGTTATATGCGTTGCTGGATACAAGCTTTCTGCCCACCTCCTTGGGTGCACCCCAAATATTGCCATAAGCCTGATTGTAATATTTTGGCGACCCGTCCGGTCTATAAATAGCTGTGGCGATAGGTGACTTTTCTATTAACCACTTGTAGTTACTAGGTTCGGAGCCATTTCTAACCGCAGTGGTTTTAAAAATTGCTATGGTTCCATCAACATTTAAGGGTATGATAGTTACCTCAATAAGATCATTTGTTTTGGAGGGGTACTTTCCATTGACACCATTCTCAATGTCTTTTAGAAATTTATCAGAATACTCTGCCGTGAAAAATGCCCTGGTGATATCCTTGACACTCGTAATCTCACCATAGGATACTATCCACTTATCAAACTCAGAATTTGAAGCTAACACCTGCATGGAAGCTCCGAAAATTATTGTTGGATCTGCAAAATTTTGAATTAAATTATGACTCATAGAAAAATGATCCTTACTCAATCAATGGCAATATAGCAGGCAAAAAAATTAATACGCTTAACCAAATTTGGAATTGACCGAATCATTTTAGAGGTATGTCTAAGCACAGATGAATTCTAAATTACTAATTTGCCGAAAAATCTTTTTGCATGAACTCAAAAAAAATCAGTTTTAACAATGGCGCCGGGGAACCCCTTTCTGCCAATTTAGAAATGCCACTTATGGGCAGACCTACGGCCTACGCTGTTTTTGCTCACTGTTTCACCTGTTCGAAGAACCTCTCTGCGGTGATCAATATTAGTAGATCTTTAACCCAAAGTAATATTGCCGTTCTAAGATTTGATTTTACCGGATTAGGAAATAGTAGTGGAGACTTCTCTGATACTAACTTCTCATCTAATATAGAAGACTTGCATGCTGCCTATGACTTTCTTCGTGAAAACTATGAGGCACCAAGCATCATTATAGGTCACTCCCTGGGAGGTTCGGCAGTGTTGGCGGCGGCAGGTGGCATGCCGCACATTAAATCTGTGGTCACTATCGGTTCTCCATCTGACCCACTGCATGTAAAACATCTGCTGGCGGAAGGGCTGGATGAAATCAAGAAAAAAGGACAGACTACCGTATCAATAGGTGGAAGACCATTTAAAATGAAAAAGCAGTTTCTGGATGATCTGGCAAAGAATGATCTGAAAGCAATATTGGGATCATTGGGTAAATCCTTACTGATCCTACATTCACCTCAAGATGAGATAGTAGCGATTGAAAACGCACGAAAAATTTACGAGGGAGCAATGCACCCTAAAAGCTTTGTGACGCTTGATGGCGCAGACCATTTGCTATCGAACAAAGAAGATTCATTATATGTAGGTCAGATAATAGCCTCATGGGCCACACGCTATATTAATATGGAGACCCAAGAAGTTACGGTATCAGATAAGGAAGTAATGAGCCGGACCGGAGATGATGGCTTTACTACGGAACTACGGGCAGGCCGCCATTCATTTATAGCTGATGAGCCTGCATCTGTAGGTGGAAAAGACCTGGGCCCTACTCCATATGACTACCTAATAGCCGCACTCGGTGCGTGTACCAGTATGACCTTAAGAATGTATGCTGACAGGCAAAAATGGGCTTTGGAAGAAGCGGTGGTACATCTGAAACATGATAAAATACATGAAGAGGATTGTGAAAACTGTGAGAATAGTTCAGCTAAAATTGATCAGATCGAGCGTGAAATAGAATTGATCGGGAATCTTTCGGTTGCACAAAGGGAAAAATTACTGGAAATAGCGGATAAATGTCCGGTACACAAAACGCTTCATAATGAGATAAGGGTAGTTTCCAGGCTTCTATAGCCTGCAAAAAGGAAACTTGCCTAACTATTGATCGACTTTTATGTATTTAATGTCATTGAGCCTCCAGTCTATCACTAGTCCCTTGCCTAGCCCTTCGGCAGCTTTTTTACCATACAGCAATTCCGCTAAATAGAGTGCGGGGTCGTATGATTTAGCGCCTCCTACTGAAGTAATGAGCTTACCATCATGCACAAAGCTCACGTTTTCATGAACTATCAGCTCAGGATATTTTTCTCGGTACCTCCCAATATCTGAAGGAAAAGTGGTAGACTCTTTACCATCGACCAGCCCAGCTTTAGCCAGTACAAAAGCACCATCACAAAGAGACATTACGAAGTCAGCCTTATTTCCATAAACCCGCACAAAGGAAATCAGATCTTCATTTTCAAGGTCTGTATCCATACTATGTTCTGCACTAGGAACTACCAGTATATCTATATCTGGGAGTGAATCAGTTAAAAATGAATAGTCGGGTATTATTTTAAGACCTTCAAAAGATGTAATAGTGTCACGCACCGGTGCTACGGTGAACACTTGCATTCCTTTTTCAGTATGAAATACGGTGTGATGTAGAATATCCATCGGTGCTACCAGCTCAGAGTTATAGACTCCATCTAAAACTAAAAAAGCAACGTTCAGTACCTTATCCGGAAGGATTGGTTCGCCTAACGGCCCTGGTATGGTTTGTACCGGAGAAGCTGGTTTTTTGTAGCATGAACTAAAGCTAACGAGTAAAAACAGAAAATAGAATATGTCCCGCATCATATAATCATTATTATAGTTTAAGCATTTTGATATTGATACACTACTGTCCGAATCATTCCGTAAAAATACACTTTAGATTTAACGGGGGTCAGTCCTTTTTGAGCTAAAAAGGTTTCAAAGTTCAATAGTTTTCTTCCTTGCATTCGGGTTAGAAGGCGAAAGAAACGATACATGGTATAAATTAAGATACGCTGCCAGTGCTTACGGGTGCGAATAAAATCCGTCACAATCCAAATAGCTTCTCTACCTGAAACTTGATCTAATTTTTGAATAACAATCCCGAGAGTATTATCATCAAAAACATCTAAAAAAAAGGCGACAAAAATAACATTATAGTCTGTCTTAGGAATGCCGTTATGATCACCTTGGATAAAATTAACTACCAGATTTTCGAAAGGGGCTAACGCTTTAGATCTAAGAAGCATTTTTTCTGATTTCTCAATATAGTCTATGGATAGAGGAATTTCCAGTTTTTCAAATTCCTTCAGAATTTTACCGGTTCCACCGCCTATGAGAAGTATTTTGCTGCCTGCCTTAATCTCCCTGAGATAATGGGCTTGAGATTTGAGCAACTCATTCCCAAATACTAACCTCCCTAAAAAATCATAAAAAGGAGCTATGCCGTCAAAATCATTCACAGAATTACAATTGGAAACAAGAAGATAGCGTCTCCTAGCAGTCTGTAGTGTGATTTGAAAAAAGGATTTTGAGAAAACCAAAAGACCAGAAACAGCATAAAAAGCATTGAGAGGAAAACCGTGGATACGAGAAGGTTCAGGTGTAGAAAAACCAGGGCATTCAGCATTGCGGCTATGGAGAACAAAGCGATAATAAGTCCCTTTACCATTCGCGCACCGCATACGGTGACTAATGAGGGAAATTTAGCCAGTATATCGAAATGCTCATCATACAGAGAGAAGATAAAAAGATTATTTAAGACGGTAAGGAAGAAGATCGTACAGAGTAAATAAAAGCTACCGTCAAATTCTCCTGAAAAAATGCTTACCGGACCTAATAAAACACCACACGTATAAACGATACCTATAACCAGCTCTTTGTGAACTAGCCATTTTATTTTTAATGAATGAATAGTTATCAGGTAAGCCAGTACTACGCCCATAAGTACTACTCCCCAAACTAACGTCTTGTAGGGCAACAAAGGTACCAAAGCCACCGAGACAATAATGCTAACGATTATCAGGCTGGTTAGAGGGATCCTGTTTTTATGATGAAAGTAATGTCGCTCACTTCTATTGCCGCCGTCACTACGCAGAGAGTCTAAAAGTCGATCAAAAGTATAAATAGACCATACGGTTAATGAGAGCAACAGATAAGAGGACCATTCTACCTCTACCTTAAGAATTTCCGCAAATGCCATAGAACAAATGACAGCACCCAAAACAACATCAAGGTTCAACAGGTTAAGGTATTTGTACATTAATATCTAAACAAACGATCATGTTAGTCAAATTAAAACAATGTGGTTTTAGTTTTTGAGTATTTATTTAACTAAGTTTTTGATCGAATGACAATTAACTTCAAATCATGAAAAGACTTCACTTTTCTCTTCTCTTTACTCTTACCGGAAGCCTGCTGATGGCACAGCCAAATTATTCTTTGAGTGTATATAAAGTTCAAAGTGGCAGAAAAACAAATTTCTACAATCGTGAGGCCAAAAGTTTGATTAAAAGAGGAAGCTATACAAGCGCCGTTCTAAATGCCGCTACTGCACTAAAAAATGCCGATAAAAAGAGACAGTTTTCAGAAGCACAAGAAAGATTAAATGAATCGTATCAACTGGCCATGGAGGCTAACCTAAGCCGCATTGAGGAATTGAAAGAAGCTACAACTTCTTTTGATGGAGATATCACAGTTACCCAGTTGGCTGAACTCATTCGCATTTACACGATCATTGGTAATACGCAGGAGCTTTTAGCAGCCATTCCGAAAAAGTCATTTAAACCAGTGAAACGTAAAGATCCTGGCTTTTCCTACGAACCGGTCGATTTTTCTGCCGATCTGGAAAATACAAAGGATAGATTTGAACAGTCCAAACAGGATGCGGCAGCTATGCATTATGCTAAAGGACGTGAGTTGGAAAACAGTGAGGTCAAATCCGAATTAAAGGAAGCCGCTAAACACTACCGATGGGCAAATAAATATGCTCCTGATTATAGAGATGCAACGGATCGATATCAAAATGTAAAGGTGGTTGCTACTACACGGATGGGAGTCAATAAGTTTGACATGTCAGCCACCACAAGATATGGAGATGTTAGCGCACGCCTCTCCGAGGAACTGCTGAACAATTTATCTTCCAAGGCCAGGAAACTCGAGTTTTTTGAGGTAATCGATAGAGATCAGTTGGATAAGGTAATCAAGGAACAAAAATTATCCCTATCCGGATTAATGGATGAGAATACTACCGCAGAAATAGGTGAGCTTAAGGGCGTGGACGTGATATTAGTAGGGAATGTAACCGAAAGTATAGTCGATAGACAAGAATCTGGCCCATCGGAAAGAAGCTACACGAAGGAAGTAGTACTAAGAAAAGAGAAATATACGGACGATGAGGGTAAAGAAAGAACAAGAGAAATAAAAGGTGATGTTACCGCCGTTGCCAAAATTTACTCTAAAAGTGCCGAAGCTACGGTAGGTTGTACCTTCAAAGTGTTAGATGTACAAACCGGAGAAGTGTTAGAATCAGGTTCGGTGATAGGCGTAGATAACTGGCAATTCCGCTGGATAGGTAGCTTTCGAGGCGATAAACGCGCACTTCCGTCTATGCCAAGGGAAGAACGTAAGTATCCAAGCTTAAGTAGAATGTCTAATAATGCCTCACGGGCGGCCTCTGAGAATATTTATCAAGATTTAGTCTCGTATATTTCCAGCGTGGGTAATTAATTTCCAAACTCTAATTTATAGGAAAGATCATTGGCTATCATTTTTTTGGCCTTCTCGTAGGCCTTAGCGTCAGCTGTATTGAAGTCTGCTCCACCTCCCTTTACGTTAGAAACAGAGTATTTATAAATTTCCTTTCCTGTTTTAAGACTCTGCATAGACACTGTAGCATCTAAATAACTAAAGGATGCTATATTATTTTGCTGACCTTTTCGGGTGGCAGCCTCAATTCGGATAAAATAGTCTGCTCCGTTTTTGCTGTCTACAAATTGATAGTCAAGCTGAGCTAACTCCTTTTTAACGGAAGGAGCCAATACGGCAATGGTTCGCTGACCTCCTAAGCTGAGTTCCGAAGACTCTACATAAACAGTAGGGGCGAGTACCTGTAGTTGTTTTTCAAGTGTGTAAGGTGGATGATCCAGTATTACTTTTTGATGAAAATCAGAAGTGGCAGGCAGACCCAGCAAAGCGCCCACATCAATGGCGGCGGTAAGTACAAAATCACCACTAAGAGGTAGCTGATCTGTATTTAGCGTAAGTGATGATCTGCCGTATTTATCAGAGGCAATGGTGGTTTCATACTCTACCTTTTCATCTCTACGGATAGTGAATTTTATGGGGATATCTACAAGAAGTTCATCTGATAATTGCACAAGTACCCCAATGGGATAGTCAAAAAGATCGACTTTTTTGATCACATAATTCGGGGTTTTATTTATCAGACGAATTGAAGCTAAGCTTTCGATGTAACTGAAGTTAGTAGGTAAAAAGCTCACGTTACCGGTTTGCAATACATTCATCGGCACCTTAACCGTGATCCCAGCCTTTGCCGTACCTCCTTGATCAGCCAAGCCGACAGTCACTGATGCCATATCGTTAGATGCATTAAAGATACCTCTATACGTAAGCTGACAGTTGGTTTCGGTCAATTGTACTGTACCCAACTCACCGAGTAAATTGAATGACTTATACTTTAACTCAAGCGAAAAAACACTCTCCTTTCCGGAATTACTATACGTCAGTGATCCATAACATAAATAGTATGGATCTTCCTCTAGTTGTAACTGAAGTTGATATGCTAAATAGCTTGCCAACTCAACAATATTGAGGGATCCAGTGGTTAAGGCTTGATCGGTAAGATCAGCCACTTTGGATTTCAACTGTCTGATTTTATTAAAATCCAATTTGCTCTCCTCTCCTAAGGCAAATAAGACAACGGCAGCCTCATTAATTTCATTAAGCTTCACCTGAGATTGATAAAGGAGATCAATAGTTGCCCCCTTTCTTTCGGTGTTGAGCGCCTCTTCGGCTTGATCTACGTTTTGCTCAATCTCCGAAGTAGCCACACGTATTACGTTAAGGTTATAATCTACTAATTCCTGAATACTTACGTAAGAAAAGGAAAAGGCCAGCTTCTTTTTCTTATGGTAGTAGTTTTCAAATTTCAGTCCTACCAAATCAGCTTCTGACGTGGATACTGAAGTTTGATCAAGCATCTGTGTGGCCTCCGTATTAACAATGGATATATTCATCTCGGTTTCAGCTTTCACATCTACCTTTATAGACTCTATAATTTGATTTCGGGAAAGCTGGTTTAGTTGACCGTACACATCTGCCAGGCTCTGCTTTTTAGCTACAATTTCAGAACTTAAGCCCGTCAAATAAGCAGTTGCAGGGTAGCGTGACGCCCGCTGAAAGGGATCAAGCCAGTCTGGCGCATCTTTTTGAGCGTAAATCTGACTGAAAACCAAACAGAAAAATAATATAGACAAATGGCGTAGCATGAGATAATAATTAAAATGGGCTCAGATATATACCCGAGCCCATCATTTTATAATAAGGTAAGTTAAAATTAAAATTTCAGAAGCTTCTCTAATTTTTCGTGTGCTAGATCAGTTTCAGATTCAAGTTTTTCACTCAGTGTTTTACGTGCTACCTCCATGGCCTTTTTTGTATTGTAAGCCATTCTTACCGAAGCTTCAACATTTTTATTTTTAAGTGTTCGGTAGATCTCGAACAGAGGTAACGACCGGCCAAGTTCCTGCGCAATAATATTTTTTGATGCCGCTACTGTTTTGGTGACGGATGCAGCCTCTTCAGCATTCAGCTGCTGGTTAGATATGCTATTCTCTATCAGTGCCGCCACTTGGGTAGAAATAGTACCGGCCAATTCAAGCTTAGCTAGCTCCGTGGCTTGAAGCTTTGCTGCAGACTGAGTATTAGCCACCGAGTTTCCGGAGGCCACAATGTATAAAGGAAAACCTTCTTCATCAGTTTCATACTGGCGCATCCAGGCAGTTTCAATCTGCTTTGCCATTGGAAGTGCGCCCGGAGCCACTGTATAACCTTGCTTTTTAAATCTCTTAGCCTCTTTGCGGGCTTCTTTGACCGCCTTTTTTTTAATCTCTTTTTTAAGAGGCTTTTTATTCAATTGGGCTTCTGCGGAAGCAAAGGCAACCATAGAACAAATTAAGGCGAGCATGACTATTCGAATAGTTTTCATAAGTATCAATTTAATTAGTTGAATTCAGGGTTATGTATTTTAACAATAAATATAGCAATTGAAGGCACACAATTGTTATACCGCCTAAAATTACAATGATTGTGCCATTATTGAATAGCGCTTTGAACGTAGGCTTTTGGCCTATTTTATCCTGATTCCAGTTTTAAATACAATAGGATTATTATACACGCCATCCCGATTCTCATGAAGGAAATTGTAGGTTACTATTGCCTGCATTTCGAGCCATTTAGCAATGCTAAAACGCCGGCCTATACCAGCGAGTAGCGTTTGGTCCCATTCCCGCTGAGACTGGTCCTGTACTGTTTTTAAACGACTGATATTTTCACCCTCCGCATACCCAAAGAAATTTTTAAATACCATATGACTAATAAAAGCTGAATAACCATACGTACTACCA
>JBCCSU010000016.1:0-36627 GCA_039199635.1 Bacteroidota bacterium
TCATACCTTATAGTATTAAGATCAAAAAATAAATCATCGCTAAATAGCGACTTAATTATATTAGTTACAAGTCAATAAAGCGGCAAAATAACATTTCTATTTGATAATACTTAAACAAAAAGTAAAAATTTGAAGGGTTAAAATGGCCATTTCTTGAACATGTGCTCCTTATGAACTCTCAAATAGGAAATATATTATCCGTTCTCTTAAAATTTTTGCTGGAAAAGGCGGTAGATTTTAACCATTTAACCCAACGAAAGACCGAAAAGCCTAGTTTGCTAATTATTTCATCGATGATGCTATTAATATTATACCGGAATAGTTAAGCAATGATTAACATAGACCAAATAAATAAAGGTAAGTTATACTGGATTTTCCAAATTATAGGGTGGCTTTTGTTTGCCGCAGTTTTTACAGCTATTGCACTTTACTTTGCAGGAATCTATTGGCAATTAATTGCAGGTTATGTTCTGACCACATTTTTTGGATTTAGTTTAACACACCTATTCCGCATTTATATTCTTAAAGTCAATCACTGGACAGATTATGGCATACTGAAGCTGGGTGTTTTCGTGTTCCTATCGTCCATTCTAATCGGTTTTATTTGGGCGCTCATAGTGATTCCGATAACCAAAGTATTTTTTCCCCTAGAAATTCCCGGTCAACCCGAATTTAATTGGTTTGTTGAAATAGTACTCACTTCAGTCAACCTTTCGATGACTATATTTGGTTGGCAACTCATTTATTTTGTATTCCAATTATTTCTTAGCTATCAAAAGAGTGAAGTTGAAAAATGGAAACTTCAGGCAGCGGTGAAAGATGCTGAACTCATGGCGCTGAAATCACAAATAAATCCACACTTTATTTTTAACAGTCTAAATAACATTAGGTCACTGGTGATTGAAAATCCGGAAAAAGCTCGGGATATGATCACACACCTATCAGACCTCCTTCGTTATTCGGTTCAATTTAATAATAAGGAGAAGGTGAGTTTGGAATATGAGCTACAAATAGTACAGAATTATCTGAATTTAGAATCGATTCAATTTGAAGACAGATTACAATATAAGCTTGAGATTAAGCCAGAGACACTGGAAATGAAAATACCGCCAATGGCGATTCAACTGCTGGTAGAAAATGCCATTAAACACGGTATAGCCGATCTTCCGGCGGGCGGCACCATTCATGTTAAATCTTACATGGAGCACAGTACAATGGCTGTAGAAGTTATAAATACAGGCCAGTTGAAAGAACCGGCGCATACATCTACAGGTATCGGCCTTAAAAATGCTTCAGATCGCTTAAAACTGCTTTTTGGAAAGTTATCAGACTTAAAGATCATGAATCTGGATGGTGAAAACGTATTGGCTAAATTTACCATTCCCATAAACTGAAAATAACATGAAGGCATTAGTAATAGATGATTCACGCCTGGCTAGAAATGAACTAAAAAGGTTGTTGAAGGAATTCGATAAAGTGGAGGTGATGGGCGAGGCTGCCAATGCCATGGAGGCTAAAGAAAAAATAGAAAATGATAAGCCGGATCTGGTTTTCCTGGATATACAAATGCCTGGAAAAAACGGTTTTGAGCTATTGGAAGAGCTTGAATACATCCCCGAAGTTATTTTCACTACCGCTTATGATGAGTATGCTATCAAAGCGTTCGAATATAATGCGCTAGATTATCTTCAAAAGCCTGTCCAAAAAGATCGTTTGGCAGGCGCAATAAGCAAAGTAGCTGAGCAACGAGAAAAGAGAGAAGTTGCTCAGGAAGACCGGATGACAGAAAATGATCAGGTTTTTGTAAAAGATGGTGAGAAATGCTGGTTTGTTACACTGTCAAAGGTCCGGCTTTTCGAGGTAGATGGTAATTACACAAAGCTTTACTTTGATGAAGAGAAACCTATGATACCACGAACGCTGAATTATCTAGAATCGAGACTTGATCAAAAGACTTTTTTCAGAGCTAACCGTCAGCAAATGATTAACTTAAAGTGGGTGGAGCGGATAGAGCCTTGGTTCAGTGGAAGCATTAAAATATATATGAAGGGGGGCCACGAGGTAGACGTTTCCAGGAGGCAAACTCAGCGTTTTAAAGACCTCATGAGCTTTTAAAAAGTAAGTCTCCAAGCTCATTTCTACTTTTCTAACCTGGGTTTCGACAGATAATCCAAACCGGGGCTTGATTTTCTCGACCGGAAACTTTCCCAAACTGGGATAAGCCATCCTTTTCTGAAACCTTTTGCCCCTCCAGATGGGGCCTAATAGGCTGTTTTGGCCCTTTTTCTAGCTGGCATATATTTCTCTATAGAGATAGCATGATCACTATAGACGACTTTCAAATACTACCGTTCAATAAACAATGTGATTTTATAACGGTATTTGCTGATTATCTGGCTTACAGAATTGAAGAAGAGAAAAAATATTATTTGTATGCCATGGAAAACTATTTTGTAGAGGTGGCCTACATGCCTACCGAAGGTAAAGTACTTGAGATTAATGCTTTCCACGATATGAATGAAATCGACATGTATTTAGATTTTATCGACATCAGTGATTTAATCCGCTAGATTCCGAGTCGGAAGCATATGATCTAATAATTCCATAGCATCATTTACCGTTAATATTTCTTCTACCGTTAATATTAAACGTTTTTTGTGTTCCCTTAACTTACATCGCTTGGGGTGAGCCTGAACATAAGCGAGAATACTTCCAAAAGCTTCCGATTTAAAATACTCTTCTTGATCGGAGGGCACAAAATAGGCCTTTAACTTTTCACTTTTCAAGTTTAACTTCTCAAAACCTAGCTGCTCGGCCTTCCAACGGAGCTTTACTGTTTCTATGAGCTCTTCCACTGATTTAGGTAAAGGACCAAAACGGTCTGTTAACGAGTTACTAAATTTAATCAGCTCGTCTTTATTTTTGATATTATCCAACTTGGCGTAGAGACTAAGCCGCTCTGAAATATTGTTTACGTATGAATCTGGGATGATAAGCTCAAGGTCTGTTTCTATGGTACAGTCTTGTACTAAGACCTTGACGGTTTCGGATAATTCTTTTTCAAACAAGTCTCTAAATGTTGTTTCTTTTAACTCCTGAACGGCCTCATCTAATATTTTATGATAAGTATCAAAACCCAGATCCGTAATAAAGCCACTTTGTTCTGCTCCTAGTAAATTTCCTGCCCCACGAATGTCCAGATCCCGCATCGCCACTTTAAAACCATCACCTAGATCTGAAAATTCTTCAAGTGTACTTAGTCTTTTGCGTGCATCAGAAGATAAGCCCGCAGTGGGTGGGGATAACAGATAGCAAAATGCCTTTTTATTAGAACGACCGACACGCCCGCGCATTTGGTGCAGGTCCGACAAACCGAACATGTGAGCCTGATTGATGATGATGGTATTGGCATTAGGTATATCTAATCCCGACTCGATAATATTGGTTGACACCAATACATCATATTCACCCTCGATAAATTTAACCATGGCTTTTTCGAGGACGGCTCCATCCATCTGCCCGTGTGCTACGCCTACACGTGCATCCGGAACTAACCGCAGAATGATATTGGCCACTTGATCAATATCGCTAATTCTATTGTGAACAAAGAATACCTGCCCACCCCTGCGAAGCTCAAAACTTACCGCATCTCGAATTACTTCTTCATTAAAGCTATGAAGTTCTGTAGTTACAGGTTGTCGATTGGGTGGAGGGGTAGAAATAATGCTCAAGTCGCGTGCCCCCATTAAAGAAAAGTGTAACGTTCTGGGAATAGGTGTTGCCGTAAGTGTAAGGGCATCTACATTCACTCGCAATTCTTTAAGTCGTTCTTTGACTTTTACCCCAAACTTTTGTTCTTCGTCAATGATCATGAGTCCCAGGTCTTTAAACTTTACATCCTTGCTCACAATACGATGTGTACCAATCAAAATATTGGTCTCTCCTGATTCTACGCGCTGAAGCGTTTCTTTAATTTCTTTGTTGGTTTTAAACCGATTAATGTATTCCACTTTAACTGGAAAATCGGCAAGCCGTTCTGAAAAAGTACGATGATGTTGCATTGCCAATATGGTCGTAGGCACCAAAACAGCCACCTGTTTATTGTCAACCACTGCTTTAAAAGCTGCACGTATAGCCACCTCCGTTTTGCCAAAACCAACGTCACCGCAAACCAGGCGATCCATAGGATGGGAAAGCTGCATATCTTCTTTTACGTCACCTGTAGCTTTTGCCTGATCCGGAGTATCTTCGTAAATAAACGAAGATTCTAATTCGGCTTGTAAGAAACTGTCCTCTGAATACGCATAACCAGGTGCCTTTTTCCGTTTGGCGTATAGATTGATAAGGTCTTCGGCTATTTCTGCTACCTTCTTCTTGGCTTTTTTCTTTTTATTTTCCCATTCCGGAGAGCCAAGCTTGCTGATGCTAGGGGCCGCACCTTCCTGACCGGTATATTTCGAGATTTTATGAAGGGAATGAATGCTAACGTAGAGCAGGTCATCATCCCTATAAATAAGACGTATTGATTCCTGTAAATGTCCATTTATCTCTTGCCTTTCAAGGCCGGCAAACTTGCCAATTCCATAATCAATATGGGTTACAAAATCTCCCGGCTGAAGGGTGCGCAATTCTTTAAGTGTGAGCGCTTTGGATTTAGAGTGTCTGTCTTTGGTTTTATACCTGTGGAAGCGCTCAAAGATCTGATGATCAGTGTAACAGGCAATTTTCAATGTTTCATCCACAAAACCACCTCTAAGACTGATGTTAAGGCCTTGAAATTCAGTAGTATGATCAATTTCGAGAAAAATATTTTGTAAACGCTCCAGCTGCCGAGTGGAATCAGCTGCTATTAATGTAGTGTAACTTTTGGCTTGGTTATCATTAATAGCCTGCGCCACTAATTCAAAATTCTTATTAAAAGAAGGTTGAGGCTGAGATTCTAACGCGTAGCTCTTGCCTTTTAAATAAAATCGATTTCCAAACTCTACTTTGACCAGGGGCTCAAGTTGCTTTTTAAATGATTCGGGCGTTTCAAATAGATTCTCCGGGTCAATGACAATTTGGGTATCACCACTTTCCTTTAAAATAGTTTCAAAGCTCAGACTGGCTTTTTCGAAGTTACTTTCAATTACATCTAATGACTGCTGATAGTCTTTGAACCAAATTTTTGCGTTGTTTGGGAGAAAATCTATGAAACCTTGTCGCTCTTCCTGAATTAACTTGGTTTGGATGTTAGGTATCAAATTTATTTCCTTTACCTCATCTACTGAAAGCTGCGAAGTGGGATCGAACGTTCTGATGCTTTCGATCTCATCACCGAACATTTCTATTCGGTAAGGCAGGTCATGAGCAAAAGAGAAAACATCTATAATGCCTCCACGCATCGCAAATTGACCTGCCTCGTACACAAAATCGGTCTTTTCAAAATCATAAGACAAGAGCACTTCGCTAAGAAACTCAGCGTCAATTTTCTCCTCAATTTTTGCAGTGAATGTATTTCTCTGTAATGACTTTTTATTAACTACTCGCTCGGTTAACGCCGCAGGGTATGTAACAATGATCTCTCCGCTTGATGATTTATGGTTCACGCGGTTTAGTATTTCGGCGCGCATTAGAACATTGGCATTTTCTGTCTCTTCAAACTCGTAAGGGCGCTTATAAGAAGTGGGAAAAAAGAGTACCTCTTTGCTGGAAAGTAGATTCTGCAGATCATTAAAGAAATAGGCGGCTTCTTCTTTATCATGTAAGACTATAAGTTGATTTTGATGAGAAGTCTGGTAAACAGAAGCCACCAACACCGCGTCTAAACTGCCTGCCACTTTTTTAATTTGTACGGATTTATCTTCATTCGCTTTTATTTCTTCAGCGATAGACTGTACAATACTGTCAGCTCGGTAGAGCTTCAATAGATCATTTGGCTTCACAGGGTCGCAAATTTAGAAAATATGTTAAGGAACCTTTGATTGCAAACGATTGAAGTTTTTGAAATTATTTTTTACCATTCAAACGCCATCTTTATTCAACTATATTTGTTTGATAGGTAAAGCAACATCAACATGAATAACCCGCTCATAGAAGTAAAAAATCGTCTTGGAAAACCTTACGAGGATCTGGAATATCTGCTCATTGCTTTGAAAGAAGTACTTACCGAGAATGGTGAGGTAGACATGGCAAATCAGATACCTTGGATCAATGAGCTTAAGCCTTTTGACGCTTCCTCATTTTCATTAAAACACATCCAGCTCTACAGTATTGTTTTTCAACTGCTCAACACCGTGGAGGTCAATGGAGCGGTACAGCAGCGCAGGCAAAAGGAAAGTAAAGAATCACTGTCAAGTGTCCATGGGCTTTGGGCCAATAGCTTTAAGACATTAAAAGAACATGGGGTAACAGATGCTGACTTAGCTGAGCACTTGGGAGCTATTCAGGTAGAACCTGTATTGACTGCCCACCCCACCGAAGCTAAACGTGCTACGGTGCTTGAGCATCACAGGCAGCTGTACTTGCTCATGGTATCTCGTGAAAATGAGATGTATACCGAAAGAGAACTGGAAAATATTCGCTTGAACATTAAACTTTCATTGTATCGTCTCTGGAAAACGGGTGAAATATTTGTTGAAAAACCAGATATCCAGTCTGAACTGCGAAATATACTACATTACCTAACTAACGTTTTTCCTGAGGTTATACCTGTGGTAGACCGTAGAATGCTACAAGCTCTGGAAGAAGAAGGCTTTTCTTCAAAAGAAATTCAAGATGAAAGCACTTACCCACGAATTACATTTGGTGATTGGGTAGGTGGAGATAGAGACGGTCATCCGTTGGTGACTGCCGACATTACTGAAGATACGCTGCGCCAGCTTCGCTTAAATGCCATGGTGGTGGTGCGTAGATGTCTAACGGGATTGGTGAAAAATTTGAGCTTCGCCATTCACAGACATGAAACTAGTGAGGCGTTTCAGGCTCGAATAGCTGAAATGTCCAGATTACTAGAAGATAGGGCCGATATGGCCATTGAACGTAACAAAGGAGAAGCATTTCGTCAGTTCGTGAATTTAATGCTTACCAGATTGCCATTGGATACGGCGCGAGGTCATGCTACGCAGCTCGCGGAGTTTCATGGTGCCTATTTTGAAAAAAATGAACTCGTAGAAGATCTGAAGCTCCTGAAGCAAGAACTCAACCGATACGGTGCAGCATCGATTGCTCATAATGATTTGAATGATGCCATCCGTTGTGTGGACATTTTTGGCTTCCACTTGGCTGCATTGGATGTGAGACAGAATAGCGATTTTCATGATAGGGCCATAACAGAACTTATGGAGGCTGCGGGTTATACCATTGATGACCCATACATTTCGTGGGACGAAGAAAGACGTTTAGAATTCTTAAACAAAGAATTGGAATCCAACAGGCCCTTTTCACACGCTAACATGGAGCTTGGTCCACATGCGAAGGCTGTAGTGGATGCTTATAAAGTGGTGGAACGGCATGTGACTAAATACGGTTTAGATGGAATAGGTTCTTTCATTGTTAGCATGACCCGGTCTTTATCGGATCTACTGGGCGTTTATATTTTAGCACGTGAGGCAGGCCTGACGGTCAAGCGGGAAATGGGTATTGTTTGCGCCGTTCCGGTGGTGCCATTGTTAGAAACTATAGATGATCTTGCCGCAGGTCCCGAAATTCTGGATGCATTTCTATCCCATCCCTTTACGAAAAGGAGTATCCATTACATTAAGGACAGAAGACGCGCTAAACAGCTGGTTCAGCAGGTTATGGTGGGCTACAGCGATAGTAACAAGGACGGTGGGATCTTAGCTAGTCAATGGAATTTGTATCGGGCGCAATCTAAACTCACTGAAACAGGAGAGCAGCACGATGTGAAGATTCGATTTTTCCATGGTAAAGGAGGCAGCATCAGTCGGGGGGCAGGACCTACCCATTATTTTATGCAGGCGCTTCCCCACTCGTCAGTCAGCGGAGATATTCGATTAACGGAGCAAGGTGAGACGATAGAGCAGAAATATGCAAATAAAGTCAACGCAGCCTATAATTTAGAACTATTGCTAGCTAGTGCCACAGTTAAAACAGTAGTAAGTAAGTCCACGCCTAAAAAGCCTCATCCCCTGGCGGATACACTTGAGCATTTGGCTGCTGAAAGTAAAAAAGTCTATTCGGCACTGCTCAATGAAGACGGTTTTATTCCCTTCTTTCGAACGGCAACTCCTATCGATGCTATTGAAATGAGTAAAATAGGTTCCAGACCCTCCAGAAGGAAGGGAATGAATTCATTAAGTGACTTGCGTGCTATTCCTTGGGTTTTTTCATGGAGTCAGTCCCGCTTTAATATGACGAGCTGGTACGGTTTAGGTACCACACTTACTGATTATAAGCACGGGAACCCTGATGGATTTGCCCATTTAAAAGAGGCGGTGAAATCTGATCCCTTCATTCGCTATGTATTGACTAATGTGGATACCAGCCTGGCGGCTACTGATGAGGAGATAATGCGGATGTATGCCTCATTAGTACCGGATGAAAAGCTAAGAGAAAAATTTCTAGATCTGTTTCTATCGGAACTCCAAAAGACACGAGATATTATGTTTGACCTGCTGGGTAAGACGGTAGAAGAGCGTAGGTCGCAACATTATTATTCTAACGTATTACGTGCCTCCACCATGAAAGACCTGCACGCTAAGCAAGTTAGCCTACTGAGGCAGTGGCGTACTGAAAAGGAAGACGGTAATGGGGAAGGTCCTACACTAATTGCTTTATTAACTACGATCAATGCGATAGCCGGTGCTATGCGTAATACCGGATAATTAAGAAACAACCTTACTAAGCTTTTAAAGCTTAGTAAGGTTAAAATCCAGAGTATTAAAGCTTCAATTCCTTATCTTAACACTCTTGGGCGGGTTGAAATAATGAGAATACCTTTAAGTAAGATGCTGGGAATAGAGCATTCCGTTATCGTGGCACCTATGTTTTTGGTGTCTAACGTGGAGATGACGGTAGCTGCTGCCGAAGGTGGTGCTACCGGAGCTATTCCAGCGTTGAATTATCGTACCGATGAGGAGTTACGTGCAGCAATCGCTGCCATCAAATCAAGAACCGATAAGCCGTTTGGGATTAATCTGATCGTTAACAAATCGAACCCAAAATATAAAAAACAACTTGATACGCTAGTAGAAGTAGGTGTAGATTATATCATTACCTCATTAGGGAGCCCTGAAGAAACCATTCGCAGATGTAAGCCCGAAGGGATCAAGGTGTTTTGTGATGTAGTAGATGAGGGCTATGCCAAAAAAGTCGAGGCATTGGGAGCTGATGCTGTGATTGCTGTTGATAATAGTGCCGGAGGGCATTGTGGACCGCTGGATAAAGCTGATTTGATCAAACGACTTCTTGAAAATTGCAGCTTGCCTGTGATTTCTGCTGGAGGTATTGCCACTTCCGAACATTATGAAAAGGCCTTGGCTTTAGGTGCTTCCGGTGTGTCCGTGGGTACGGTTTTTCTGGCGAGTGAAGAGGCCAATCTTTCTAAGGAGTATCAAGATGCCCTCATTGATTACGGGGCAGATGACGTAGTTTTAACTACGAAACTATCCGGCTCTCACCTGACCGTGATCAATACCCCCTATGTTCAAAAAGTAGGAACGGAAGCCAGCTTTTTTGAAAGTCTGCTGCTGAAGAACAAAACCTTAAAGAAGTATGTAAAGATGTTCGTGGCGTTCAAGGGCATGAAAAAGATTGAAAGCTCCATGAATAAAGCCAGCTATAAAAGTATTTGGTGTGCCGGGCCTGCGATTGAACACGTGCATAGTGTGAGGCCTTTGAGGGAGGTACTCAAGGACATTGTTGATTGAATATGGAAACTGTTTGAAATATGGAAGAATTCATAAATCAAATTAAAGGGGCTATTTCATGTAATGGCTAGTAGAAATGGCCGATGATAAGCACTATAAACGAAATTCAGCTAATCTGATTCGGAGATATGCAAATGGTGTAGAACCACTAGCTACACTACCTTTAATCAGTTAATTGTTTTAAATCGAGTATATCAACTCTGAGTAAAATGAAGCGAACTCTAACCTTACTGATTTCCTTTTCTGAATGTCAGAACTCTATACCTTAGTCAAACCAAAAGACCTTTATTTATCGCTTCTCTTAATTAATTTTATTGATCAATTCTTTAATTGATTCCATTGTTATTTAAATTTTTTATCATTTTCTTAAATAATAGTACCTTTGGTTTAAGAAAAAGAAGATAATGCAGAACTTTATTTCAGGAAAATATATCAGCCAAGGCACTTATAAGAGCTTTCAACCCGAGAAGATTAATAAACCCTGGAAAATTGAAAGTATGGAATTACTTAATCTGCTGAGTCAGGCTGATAGGCAGCTTGGGAAGTTAGATATGTATTCAGATTACATACCTAACATTGACCTTTTTATTAGTATGCACGTTCTTAAAGAGGCCACTCAATCGAATAAAATAGAGGGAACAAAAACAAACATTGAGGAAGCGCTACTTGACAAAGAAGATATTTCAGAAGAAAAAAGAGATGACTGGGAGGAAGTTCAGAACTACATAGCTGCTTTAAATCAAGCCATTAATAGGCTTGAAGAGTTGCCTTTTTCATCTCGCCTAATCAAGCAAATGCATAAAACATTGCTATCAGGAGTTCGTGGAAAGCATAAGCTTCCGGGTGAATTCAGAACCAGCCAGAACTGGATTGGAGGGGCTAGTATTGCAGATGCCACGTTTATTCCGCCAATCCATTCTACCATTGGTGAGTATATGGGTGACCTCGAAAAGTTTGTACACAGCCAGGACTCTTTTTTTCCAGAGCTTCTGAAAATCGCACTTATACATTATCAATTTGAAACCATCCATCCCTTTCTGGATGGTAACGGAAGAGTGGGAAGGCTTATAATCACACTTTATCTCGTTGAAAAAGGGATTCTAAAAAAACCGATCCTTTACTTATCAGATTTTTTTGAAAGAAATAGATCGCTTTATTATGATAACTTGATGAGGGTTCGGGAAAAGCATGATATCACCCAGTGGTTTAAATTCTTTCTGGTGGGCGTTATAGAAACAGCTAAAAACAGTATTTCAACATTTGACAGTATTTTAAAGCTTCAAAAAAATATAGAGATTAAACTTCAAAAATTAGGGAGCCGGTCAGTCAATGCGAATGCTATCTTAAAACAGCTGTATCAGCATCCCATAATCCATGCCCGAAAGGCAATGACTATTACCGGATTATCTTTACCTACTATTTACAAATTACTGGAAGAATTAGAAAACCTTAAAATCATTCAAGAGATCACAGGTGGAAAGAGGAGTAGGATATATCTCTTCAAGGAATACGTTAGTATATTCAGTAATAATTGATCGCGTTATCTGATTTTTAGTTGTTAAAAACCATACTATATTTAGGAAAAAACTTCAAGTAATACCCAATGAAACCACTTTCAACCCTCTTCCTCTCCCTCATCTTAATCTCAGGACTACAGGCCCAGGTCAAACCCAAAGAACTTGACGCGCTCATCGAAAAAGCTCAAAAGCAATGGAATGTACCCGGCCTAGCCGTAGCTGTGGTCAAAGACGGGAAGCTTGTCTTGAGCAAGGGCTATGGCACTTTGGAAGAAGGAAGAAAAGAGAAAGTAGACGGCGAAACGCTGTTCGCCATTGCCTCAAATACTAAGGGTTTTTTATCATCAGCTATTGCAACACTAGTAGCCGAAGGAAAATTAGATTGGGACGACAAGGTGAAAAAGCATCTGCCTTATTTTGAAATGTATGACCCCTACGTGACGAACGATATAACCATCCGCGACTTACTTTGCCATCGGGCAGGCCTTGGTACTTTCAGCGGAGATGCCATTTGGTATAAATCCGAACTTCCGGCAGAGGAAATTGTGAAATTGGCCAGATATGTGCCGCAAGCCTTTCCATTTCGTGGAGGTTATGGCTACTCGAATTTGATGTTCATTACGGCTGGGGAAGTTATAAAAGCAGTGACCGATAAAACCTGGGATCAGTATGTCGCCGAAACTTTTTTTCAACCGTTGGGTATGAGCCGCACGATCACCTCAACCAAATTACTAGAGGCTAAAGGAAATGCCGCAACACCGCACAAAACACAACTCGATAAAAACCAGCCGATTCAATGGGTGAATTGGGATAACATGGGCGCTGCAGGAGGTATTATCTCATCCGCTGAGGACATGGCCAAATGGATGATCATGCATTTGAGTAATGGCATTGTTAATGGAGATACATTACTCGACCCGATTCAGCAAAATACACTATGGACCCTTCACAATAACTACACGCTGAATGCTGCTTCAAAGGAACGGATCCCCGGGCGACATTTTTCAGGATATGGCCTGGGTTATGGGCTACAGGACTATTACGGCCGGATGATCGTGAGTCATGGCGGAGGCTACGATGGCATGTATTCCAGGTTGGCTATGATGCCGGATGAAAAGTTAGGAGTCATGGTTTTAACCAACAGCATGTCGGGTATTTCAACCCCTCTTACCTACGCTATTTTCAATTTATTTATCCGGGAAGATCAGCGCGACTGGGTAGCGGATTTTTTTCAGCCCCAAAGAGAAGACCAACGGATCATTAAACTAAAGGAAAATAGAAAAACGGGAACAAAGCCCAGTGTAGATCAATCCACTTATACAGGCTCCTATTTTGCGGATATGTATGGTACTATTTCTATCAAAGAAGAAGGCGATGATCTCAAGCTTCACTTTTCGCATTCTCCAGATCTATCGGCTTCTTTAACGCATTGGCACTATGATACCTGGAAAATTGAATGGGATCAAACGCATGCCTGGTTTGACTTCGGCTTGATTACCTTCGAATTGGATGAAAATCGAGAGGTTAAAGGATTCAAAATGAATGTTCCTAACGGCGACATCTTTTTTGATGAATACCATATAGTTAAGAAGGAATAGGCGGTTTGATTAGTTGACCTGCTTTCTTCCATTAAGAGATACAGAGGTATTTTTTATTTGTTGCATATGTCGCCTATTGTGCGCATGAATAAAATCCAACGCATCGCCCAGGTAAAACTTGAGAATAGGACCAAGTGCGGTGGTTACTTTAAATGAACGTAAATCCTTGTTCTCGGCTTGAATGAGTATAATCTTAAATCGGTCAAGATTCGTTTTAAATCGTTCTAAAGCCTCTTTTCCTACTCCTTCTTTTGGATAGAAAATCTTCATGGTTTTCATCTTAATCTTAATCTGTCCTTCTTTTGGAGCTAATTGTTTGGTAAAAATACCTGCAAATAGAGCCTTTTTATAATCTCTTTTTTCTGCTTTGAGCTCTCTCAATTTTGGCTCAATTTGATCCAGGTATAATTCAGTAGCCTTACTCATATGATCAAAGCATTCTACGATAGACCAGGCCTCTGGCCTTGGTCTGGTTAAGAGCAGGTCATCAGGCCACGTTCTCACCTCGTTCGTGAATTCTAACAGCTCTTGGTTTTGCTTTGCTAGTTTTTGAAGTAACACTGCGTTTTTCATGTCCTTGTTGTTTTCTTCAAAACTAGGCCTGTTAACACCTTGGGTGAGTTGATGTAGATCAAGAAAAGACGATTTCGCTAACGAACCTTTTTCCTGAGTCGGCTCAAGGTCTCAGGGGTCATTCCCAAATACGAGGCAATGTGCCGCTGAGAAACTAATTGAAAAAGATGAGGGCTTTGGTCCATGAGACGTTCAAACCGTTCTTCTGCGGTGTAAGAGCGAGATTCCACTTGTCTTCTAGACATGGCAATGAGCATTTTAGCGTTAAACAATCTTCCCCAGCGTTCAATAGACTTGTATTTATCGAACATGTTCATCAAGTCATTGTAGTGAATGCATGCCAGCTCCACATTTGTAGTTGTTTCCATACACCATTCCGATGGGTTTCTTGTAAGAAATGAATCGTAGGCACCGGAATAATCTCCCTTATAAGAAAAACCGATGCTGATATCCTCACCATCTTTGAAAGCATAGCCACGAACTACACCTTCATACACATAGTAAAAGTAATCTTCTACCTGCCCTATTCTGGTGATTTGGTGGCCTTTTTTGAGCTTTAATGGTTTCCAGTAGGTTTTGAATTCACACCATTCGCTCTCCTCGAGCGGAGAAAGGGACTCAATTTGATCTTTTAAACCTTTAAATAGGGCATCCATAGAAAAACTAGAACGTTGACATGAATATAAGGCTGAAAAAATGATTATAATAGCCCTATGCAACTTCTGTCAGACCTATCCGCCGCTGTCGCACTTCTAAGCCTGATCTTTTTGGCCGTTGGCTTATACAAGCCATGGCTTATGCTGTGGTGGGAAGACATGCAGAATAGAAGAAAGATCCTGAAGGTGTATGGATTTTCTACTCTGTTCTTTTACGTACTTCATTTGATCTTTTCTAGGATAGAGGTTTTACTTTAGAACATATTGCTATTCGCTGTGCTGTGTTAATATCGGTAAACCCAAAAAGGTATAATTCGCCTCCGTCTTTGATTCCGGTTTTTTTTCTGATCGCAGCTACGTCATCTTTAAAGTTTCGTATGGTAATGTTAGCCTTACCGTTGGGTACGGCTCGTTTGATTTCCTTCCTGGAGTAGGGTAATAGGTGCTTCACCTTAAAAATACGTCCGGGAAACTCCGGAGATATCTTATTACTCGTATATAGATGAGTATGTCGGTGTAGTTTGGGGATGCTGAACCTTTCGGAGATAAGGTTGAAGGCTCCCGCTTTCATAATAGCCGCGTTCGGCTCATAGAGGTAGGTCTTTGGGGATGAAAAACTCACACGTGCTGTGCTTATTTCACTAATTGTAGAATCCAAACGTTGTAGCTTACCTTTTTTGAAATTAATGATAGACAGCTTGGTCTTCTCCGCACTTATCTCAGCAACGGTGTAAAGCACTTCTTTACAATCGTTATCCACAGCTATTACATGAACTTCATCTACATGCCCAAGTGAGCCGATGGCCAGATCAATATCCATCATCGGTGAAGTCTTGATCAAAACCTGGTGAGCTTTCTTTTTCAACTGAGGTAGCAGTTCAATGATATTAGGAGTACAATCCTCTAATCGGAATACGCGGTTTTTATTTTTATCTCTCCGTGCGGGATCAATGTATATGCAGTCAACCTTTTTGGAAATGGAGGTGAGGTATTCTTCAGCGGTAGTGTGATGAGCTTGTATGTTTTTTTTTCCTAAAGCCGAAAAGTTAGATTTAGCCAGTTCCGCCAAATTTTGATCCTGTTCTACATAATTCCCCTTTTGGAAAGACTGTGATAATGCCCAGCTATCAACCCCTGTGCCTCCGGTAAGATCTATAAATTCTCGCCCTTTTACTAATTTGGCTTTGTATTCAGCTGTAGATTGTGAAGAACATTGTTCCATGGAGAGTTGCGGTGGATAAAGAATATGTTCTGTCTGATGCCACCGGGGCAATTTTGACTTTGCTTTTTGTCTTCCAGAAACTTGTTCGGAGATCAATCGGATGGGTACGCCATCTACCTCCTTATATTTTAGGGAGAGCTGAAAAGGATCTTCGTTTTCATGCTTACGAATGAAAGATTGTATTTTCGGCGAAAGAAGCTTACCGATCAATACACCAGATTACAGGCTGCTAAATATTCAGCAATTTGTACTGCGTTAGTGGCTGCCCCTTTCCGGAGATTATCGGCTACTACCCACATGTTCAAGGTATTGGCATTAGATTCATCCCTTCGTAACCTGCCTACAAAAACCTCGTCTTTTTGGTAAGCATTAAGCGGCATTGGATACACATTGTTAGTAACATCGTCTTCCACAATAATACCCGGGGTATTTTCAAGCATTGACCGAACATCCTTAAGGTCATAATCACGGTGAAATTCTACATTAATTGATTCGCTATGCCCACCCATAACCGGTAACCTCACAGCTGTGGCGGTAATCTGAATGCTATCATCTTCAAGGATCTTACGGGTTTCATTCACCATCTTCATTTCTTCCTTAGTATATCCATTATCCATAAACAAATCAATATGCGGTAGCACATTCATATCTATTCTATGAGGATACACGGGATCAGCAGGTGTTCCGTTCCGCTCGCCCATTAACTGATCTACCGCAGCTTTTCCTGTTCCCGTCACGGATTGGTACGTAGAAATGACCAGACGTTTGATTTTATATTTTTTGTGAAGTGGGGCTAGCGCCATCACCATTTGAATGGTCGAACAATTTGGATTGGCGATGATTCGATCGTCAATCCTCAAGCTTTCACCGTTGATTTCCGGTACGATCAATTTGTGATCAGGACTCATCCGCCAGGCGGAGGAATTATCAATGACTACGCAGCCTGCATCAGCGAACTTTGGTGCCCATTCCAGGGAAGTAGATCCTCCTGCCGAAAAAATGGCAATATCCGGTTTCTGCGCTACGGCTTCGCTCATTCCAACAATCGGGTAAGACTTGCCCTTAAACTCTATGTTTTTACCTACTGACCTTGCTGAAGCCACCGGCAATAGCTCATCAAATTCTACATTTCTTTCGGTCAGTACTTTGAGTACTTCCTGTCCTACCAGGCCAGTGGCACCAACAACTGCTAATTTCATTACTTTTCTATTTTTAAATTGAGTATTTTAAATACCCTTTAACTAATTGTAAAAATAGCACAAATTGACGATCAGCAGAGTTGGTTTTCGTTCATTTATTGTTCTCGTAGGCTTACTCCTTTCTTGGCATAATTTACAGAGCCAGGTTTTGGAAGATTTCAGTGATGGTAATTTCGATCAGCGGCCCGTATGGATAAGTTCTCAGTTCTCCGGTAAAGATGATTTTGTAATATTCAATGGCCGTTTAAGGTCAGATGGACCGGACGCTACTTCCGGTATCTATATTTCCACAGCAGGAAACCCAACTTTTATCGAATCCATGCTTACCTGGCAGTTTGATGTTGAGTATAACCAGGCTCCTAGCGGATCGAATAATATTAGAGTCTACATAGGTGCTGACACACCCGATTTGTTGGGTACCGTCTCAGGTTATTATATTCAGCTAGGAGAGTCTGGTACTGATGATGGTGTTGATTTCTACAGAACTACATCTAACGATCCGTTAATCGTAGATGCAGCACCTTCTATTTCCGGTGCTGTGAATTTGACTATACGGTTAACCAGAACGGAAACAGGCGAATGGTCGCTATACAGAAGCGAGCCCGGTAGCGATAAATTTGATTTGGTGGGAACAGTCGTAGATACGGAAATTATTATCGGTGAGCATTTTGGCTTCCTGATCAATCATACATCATCAAGAAATGACGATTATTTTTTTGATAATGTACTTCTACCGTTTCCTGATAATATTCCACCTACTTTAGAGAGTGTAGCAGTAATCAACGATCGCTCCATTGCTCTCCAATTTTCAGAGGAACTGGAGGCTACTTCCGCTGAAAACATAGACAATTACACATCGCCCTCCTTTGGAAATCCAGCCATGGCAAACCTGGACTCAAATCAGGTCACTCTGAGGTTCACAAATTCTTTTCTCAATGCTACTAACTATCAGCTCTCCATTGCGAACCTTAGGGATCAGAATAACAATATTTTAGAACCTACCGAAGCTCAATTCTTTTATTTTCAGCAACCTCCGCTTGAGTTGAGAGATATCATTATTTCAGAATTTCTGGCCGATCCTGATCCGCCCAACGATTTGCCTGACGGTGAGTTTGTTGAGATTTATAATAGAAGTGATAAGATTTTTAATCTTAGCCAGTGGTCCATTTCTGACTTATCTAATAGTGTTACGCTTATGGACACGTTTCTCTTCCCTAGCGAATATTTGATTATTTGTGCTCAGGAGTATTATCAAGATTATTCAGTATTTGGTAGAACAATGGGAATAGAAAGATTACCTACACTCAATAATGGAGGAGATGCGATAGTGATTCGCGATGAATCTGGGAATATTTCCGATTCCATTCGCTATGATCTTTCCTGGTACCGTAGTTCTGATAAGCAAGAAGGCGGGTGGTCACTAGAAATTATAGACCCTACCAATGATTGTGCTCAGAAATCAAATTGGACGGCTTCAGAAGATTTTACAGGAGGTACTCCGGCGGTTCAAAATTCTGTATTTGCAGAAAAACCTGACCTCACCGGCCCTAAAATTCTGAGTGTTTTCGCTTTCAGCCCTGATACCTTGGACATCAAGTTCAACGAGATCCTGGATCCTAATTCGATAGCGCTGGCAGCGTATTCGATCACTCCTAATACAGAGGTTGCCTCGGTCATAATTTCTGAAAATCTTTTATCGCTGAAACTAATCCTTAAAAATTCATTAGAATCGGGGATTACCTATACGCTTTCTATTTCAAACATCCGCGATTGTCCGGGAAATGTGATCTTGGCTGAGGCTGCCGTTTTCACACTTATTCAAGCCGCTGAGCCAGGAGATATATTATTGAATGAAGTTTTGTTTAATCCTCTGCCTGGTGGCGCGGACTTTCTAGAGTTATTCAACGTTTCAGAAAAGTATATTAATCTAAAAGACTGGTTTTTGGGAAATTTTGAGCTTGATGCCGACAACGTGCACCCGATCAACTTGAAAAAGATTGTGTCCGATAATTTGATCATAGCTCCACACGACTACCTTGTTTTTACTGAGCAGGATAACCTTAGTGACTTCTATTCATCTATTGATATCAACAAAATAGTTATCGTGGAGTCTTTACCTTCTATGCCTAACGATATGGGCACTATTAGTCTTACTTTATCGGACACAAGCCTGATGGATGCTTTTGGATATCGCGATGATTTCCACTTCAGTCTTTTAACAGATAAAAAGGGAGTTTCCTTAGAGCGAATATCTACGAACCAACTCACAAATAGTTCCACGAATTGGAGGTCAGCGGCCTCTACGGTAGGCTTTGGAACTCCAGGACTCAGAAACTCTCAAAGCTTAAATGAGACTGCTACGTCAAATACGATATGGATAGAACCGTCTGTAATTATACCTGATGGTACCGGCCAAAATGACTTTGCCTCTATTATTTATCAATTTGATCAACCGGGTAATGTAGCGAATGTGAGGATCTATGACGCGCAAGGGCGACAGGTCAAAGTTTTGGCTGATAATGAAACACTAGATAGTAGAGGATTCTTTATTTGGGACGGTTTGAATGAACAAGGAGCAAAGGCACGTACCGGATATTATTTGGTTTACTTTGAGCTATTTGACAGCACTGGCAATGTATCTACATTTAAAGAAAAAGTAGTGGTAGGCACGCGTTTTTAAAATCAAATTTAGAAAAAGTTTAACCTTTTATCTATCAAAACAATTTACTTAACGACCACAAACAAGTTTCACAGAATTTTGTTTATCTTTTAAGAACAAATACCACTACGATGAACTGCTTAATTGATAATTCACTTACTTATTCACTTCGAAAAGGCAAACGAGCAGAAGTAATTAGACGCTACATCCGCTTGAAATATAGAATTAATATGGATATGGGTGCACTGAAAGAGAGAATTAAGACCCTATCCTCTTCTGATCTGGAGCTGGCTTAATCTTTTATCTTCTCATATCTCCTATTTTACCGGATTAACGTTGGTATAACAGCCCCTTATCAGTAATTATAGGCTATTTTTCTGTTATTAAAGTTTTTTTTCCACTTTTGCGGCATCTCTAATCAGAGAGGGAACTTAATTTTTTTACTTTTTGATACCCGATTTTCATGAGCAACAACGATAAAACAAGATATTCTGACGAGGAGTTAAAAGAGTTTGAAAGCTTAATCAACCAAAAATTAGATAAGGCCAAAGAAGAATTGAAGATCCTGAAAGGCAGTCTAAATAAGAGCAATGACGAAGGTACGGATGCTACTGCCGGTAATACCAAGGTATTGGAAGATGGTGCAGATACCGCTGAGAAGGAGAATTTGAGCCAGTTAGCAGCGCGGCAGCAAAAATTCATCGTTAATTTGGAAAATGCGCTGGTAAGGATCAAGAATGGCACATACGGCGTATGCTCAGTAACCGGGAATCTCATTTCAAAAGAGAGGTTGAGAGCTGTTCCTCACACCACGCAGTCGATCGCGGCTAAGCTGAGTCAGCAGAGCTAAAGTTGAACTTCCTTCAAAATCATATAGAAGCGCTTATATTTTGCGCACAAGCGCCCATAAAGCCTGAAGAGGTTCAAACCTGCTTAAGTGAAATGTTTGAGGCTGAAGTTCCTCTCACTGATATTGAAACCGGGATTCAGGATCTCATCAGTAAATATGCAGATGATAGCTTTTCTTTAGAAATAGTACACACCGGAGGGGGGTATCAATTTTTGACTAAGCCAGCGTATCAAGCAAGTATAGGTATACTGTTAAAACAACAGTCCAAAAGAAGATTATCTACTTCAGCCCTGGAAACCTTATCTATTATCGCCTATAAACAGCCGGTAACAAAAGGTGATATGGAGAGCATTCGTGGGGTAAATTGTGATTATGCGGTCCAAAAGTTATTGGAAAAAGGTCTCATTGAGATCAAGGGAAAATCTGAGGGTATAGGTAGGCCATTATTGTACGGTACTAGCGATAAGTTTATGGAATATTTTGGCATTAACGGGCTCAACGAACTTCCCACACCAAAAGATTTTGCGCATCAAGACGAAGAAAGCTCAATTGGAGAGGAAAAAGATGGCTAAACCTCTCTCATAATGCACAGAAAAGGACCAAAGAATTCCAAAGAATTCCATTCTCTCATTCGTTTGAATAAATTCATCGCCAATGCAGGGATCTGCTCTAGAAGAGATGCGGATGAGCTCATAAAAAAAGGCGAGATAAAGCTTAACGGAGAGGTAGTAACTGAGCTGGGTACGAAAGTATCCAGAGCAGATAATGTGACTTATCGGGGTAGAAAACTTAAGCCAGAGAAATTAATCTATGTTTTGTTAAATAAGCCAAAGGACTTTATTACCACTATGGACGACCCTCAAGGACGTAGAACGGTAATGGATCTGGTAAAAAAGGCGGGGGATCAGAGAATATATCCGGTAGGCCGATTAGACCGTAACACAACGGGTCTTCTGGTTTTAACGAACGATGGAGAGCTTTCTGAGCGCTTAGCGCACCCTTCCAATAATATCAAAAAGATTTACAGTATAGAAGTGGATAAGCGAGTAACAAAAGATCATGTTGCTGCTATTCAGGAGGGAATAGAGTTAGAAGACGGGCTGGTCAAAGTGGACCAACTCGCCATTTTGTCCAAAGACTATCGCCAGTTTGGATTAGAAATACATATAGGTAGAAACCGAATAGTTAGACGTATTTTTGAGCATTTTGGCTACGAAGTAATGAAGTTAGATCGGGTCTTGTATGCGGGTCTTGATAAACAGAACCTTCCAAGAGGGAAGTGGAGGTATCTGACGGATAGAGAAATTAATCGTTTAAAAGGCCTACGCTGACTCTTCGTAAATAAGATGGAAGGAGCTGCCATTTCCCAAAGCAGAGGAAAGCTCTATTTCACCACCTATTTTTTTAGTAGCTTCTTTAACGATAAAAAGTCCCAAACCGGATCCGTCAGAATCAGTGCTTGCCCGGTAGAACATATCAAAGATTTTTTCCTGATGTTCTTCCGCTATACCGTTTCCGTTATCCGTTACTGTAATGGAGACCTGATTATTTACCTTCTGAAACACCACCTCTATAAAGGGGTCTGTTTTATTAAGATCATGATATTTTACGGCATTGGCCAATAGATTATTCAATATGATCTTAAGTTGAGCAGCGTCACAAATGGTGTAGTTTTCAGGGTTTTTTTCATAGATCAAGCGAATGTTTGAGGCCCCTTTATTGAATTTCAAATCAGATACTACTTCTTCCAAAAGTAAGTTAAAGTCTACCTTATCTTTAGAAACAGCACTTTTACTGTTTTTGGAATAGGCCAAGATATCGCTTATTACTTCATCTAGCTTTTTTACTCGTTCTTCGATCATATCGAAATAATGTAGCAGTTGATCGTGATTACTTTCAAGCTTCGCTACATGGGTTAACCCTAAAACAGAAGCTATAGGCGCGCGTAAATCATGCGATGTACTGTATAAAAAACGATCGAGATCGGCATTCGCGCTTTCTAGTTTCAGCCGCTCGTCTTCTAATAACCACATGACCATGCCCAATCCAATTACCGTGACTAAAAATAGATCTACAATACCATAGACTGACAGCACGGTAGAAACATCGTAACCATACACGGCTAGAATTACAGTTAAAAAGTAACTTACTTGAGCCAGGCCATATGAGATGAGTGCTATACCAAAGAGTTTTTTACCATAGCTGTCAAGTCCAAAGCGCCTTGAATAGACAGCAAAAAATCCGCAGACTATGTAGACCAGCCCTACTATTAGAGATCGTACCCCTATCCTTATAATATAGCGCGGAGTGTAGCTTTCAGGATCAAAGGCATATAAAAACGCCATAATTGTGGCTAAAACAACCGCCAGCGTAGCGACATAGGCAGAGTATTTCTTTTTAATATAGGTGTGCTTTACAAGCTCATAAGTGCCCAAGCCCAAAAATGAGGCTTGAATTAAGCCGCCAGTTAAATGAGCCAGTGTACCTAATAGCTTCACTTCTGCAGAAAGTGAGGAGAACTCATTCAAAGACGCGAACATCATGCCGAGGTTTAAAATGATCAGCCCCGCCCAGCTTATGGACCATTTGGATAAAAACCGCCTGGCATATACCCGGCTGAAATAAAAAAAGTTAAGCGCAAAAATGATAGCCAAGCCAATTTGAGCTCCATAAATGGAAAGGAACCTTATTAAAAGCTGACTATCCTCTGACATACTTTAAAATACTATTCAAAAACTAAAATAGATAATATTTTGGGATTGAAAGCTGAACGATCACTATCATAGGTAAGAAACTTTCTAAATAGAAGAAAATAGTATGCACGCATACTATTTTTGACTGAGAACTGCTATTTTTGACTTCGTTAACGATTGCAGAAGCGGAAACAAAAAAAGCCTCAAAAATTTTGAGACTTTAATGTGGTGCTGAGTGGGCTCGAACCACCGACTCACGGATTTTCAGTCCGATGCTCTACCAACTGAGCTACAGCACCTAAACGGTCGGCAAATCTAGATAAATTTAGAAATGCTGCAAAAGAAATATTTTAAAATTATGAAAGGCCAATAATTGGTGCTTATGGACTATTTACAGCAAGTATTGTTTCTTATTACCCTGATTGCTGCGGGCTACATTTTATTCAAAAGAATAAAGCAGATAAAATCCAGCATCAAATTAGGCAAGGCCCCTGACCTACAGGGTGATTCCTCAGAACGGCTGAAAAATATGCTTCTGGTGGCATTTGGACAAAAGAAAATGTTTAAAAAGCCTATTCCGGCGTTTTTGCACCTTTTGATCTATGTAGGATTTTTAGTGATCAATCTAGAGGTTTTAGAATTTGTTCTAGATGGGCTCTTGGGTACACATCGTTTATTTGCTCCTTATTTAGGTGGTTTTTACAATGTTCTGATGAACATATTTGAATTTTTGGCTGTTGCCGTGCTTTTCTCCTGTGCAGCTTTTTTAATTCGAAGAAACGTACTGGATATCAAGCGCTTTAAGTCAGCTGAAATGACGAAATGGCCAACGCTAGATGCTAATTTGATATTAGTTATTGAAGTTGTTTTGATGTTCGCTATTCTTACCATGAATGCCAGCGATCAAATTTTACAAGGTAGAGACAGTCACTATGTGTCTACAGGTAAGCTATTTTTTAGCTCATTAATCGTACCATTGTTTGAAGGGATGAGTACTACGTCCCTAATTATACTGGAGCGAGCTGCTTGGTGGTTTCATATTATTGGTATTCTGGCATTTTCAGTTTATGTCACATTTTCAAAACATCTCCATATTTTTCTGGCCTTTCCAAACACCTACTACGCCAGTTTAAAGCCCAAGGGTGAAATCAACAATATGGATTCAGTCACCAATGAGGTAAATCTTATGCTAGGAATTCCTGTGGAAAACAGCGATCCACCAGCAGAAATAGGCCGTTTTGGAGCTAAAGACGTAAATGATCTGTCCTGGTTAAATATAATGAACGCCTACTCCTGCACGGAATGTGGTAGGTGTACGGCTGAATGTCCGGCAAACCAAACAGGAAAGAAATTATCCCCGCGCAAAATTATGATGGACACGCGAGACCGTGCTGAAGAAGTGGGTAAGAGCATCGCGACTGGTGGAAAAGGGCTGGAAGATGGTAAATCTCTACTGGGGGATTACATTTCAAAAGAAGAAATCAATGCATGTACAAGCTGTAATGCTTGTGTAGAGGCGTGTCCCGTAAATATTAATCCGCTGGAAATTATTCTGGAGATGAGAAGGTACGTGGCTATGGAAGAGTCTGGCTCACCTGCCTCTTGGAATAATATGTTTCAGAATATGGAAACTACCTTTTCTCCATGGAAGTTTGCCCCAACGGATCGCTTTAATTGGGCTCAGGAATTAGAAGAAGAAGTAAAGGCAGAGTAATGAGTGAATTGAAAATACCTACTATGGCCGATATGTCGGCTGCCGGAGAAGCACCGGAAATACTATTTTGGGTGGGCTGTGCAGGCTCTTACGATGATCGTTATAAGAACGTCACCAAGGCATTTGTCAAGATATTGAATAAAGTTGGTATTTCCTTTGCCGTGCTGGGTCCCGAGGAAGCTTGCACGGGTGATCCAGCCAGAAGAGCAGGAAATGAGTTTTTGTTCCAAATGCAGGCCGTGGCCAATATTCAAACCATGAACGGCTACAATATAAAGAAGGTAGTAACCGCCTGCCCACATTGCTTCAATACGATTAAAAATGAATACCCGGCTCTAGGTGGTACCTATGAGGTGATTCATCATAGTACTTTTCTTCAGCAACTGATCAATCAAGGAAAAGTGAGCCTTAAAGGCGGAGGAGAGTTCAAAGGCCGTAAGATTACTTATCATGATTCGTGTTATTTAGGAAGAGCAAATAATATCTATGAAGCACCGAGAGAAGTTCTTGAAGCTCTGGATGCAGAACTGATAGAAATGAAGCGCTGTAAAACCAAAGGGTTTTGCTGTGGCGCAGGAGGTGCACAAATGTTTAAAGATGCCGAAAAAGGCAATAAAGAAGTGAATATAGAGCGTACAGAAGAGGCTTTGGAGACAGGTGCAGACACAGTAGCGGTAGGTTGCCCCTTTTGTTTAACCATGATGAGTGACGGTATCAAAAATAAGGAAAAAGAAGCTTCAGTGAAGGTGAAAGACCTAGCCGAGTTAATAGCGGAAGCGGAAGGCTTATAATTTTAGAAATGCCCCTAGCGAAAAAGAGGGGCTAGCCAAGATGTTTCGCCCGCTAAATGCTCCAAATACCGATCCGCTGAGACCAAACCGCTCGGTCACCTGATAGCTGACTTCCGGGCCAAAAGAGAAAAACTCCAAATTGTTAGAGAACAAGCCGGTTTGACTGGCAGAAATATCACCGTTTCTTAGTGAGCTTAGGTTATAAAACTTAAGGGCTACATTTAACTTTTCATTGAATGTATAGCCCGCCTCAAAGCTTACATGGAATTCATCCGAAAAGCCGCGGGTTCTATTATTAAAACCAAATCCTACAGCCAGATACACTGGCTTGGGATAAAAGGAATAACCACCATGTATTTTTACGAGTTGATTAAACTCACCATCTCCACTTTGTAAAAGCTGGGTGTCACCACCCATATCGTCACCTATAGGAATGCCCAGCATGAGACTAGAACTCAAAGAAAAGTTATCCCTTTTCAGGATCTGATATTGAAACCCAACAGTAGCATCTCCAATACTATTTAATGCATCACCGGGTTCGGTAGTACCGGATTGGGTGAATTCCTGTTCATTTAAAGTACTTCTGAAAAAGAAGGGGAGGTATAAAATACCGGTTATTTTATTTGTGAAGCCATATTCAGCGTAAAGACTTGTGATGTAAACACCGGTAGTAGTGATATCTTTGATCGTTTTTTCAGGTGTATAAAACGCATCGGAAATAATGATAGTTTGATCCAGCTTGATGAAGCTCTCTCCTTTACTTTTATTCCATGGATTTTGACACCATCCTACAACAGACACAGTATTAGCTATCAGAAAGATGACGATTCTTTTCATGTTCTATGAGGTGTATTTTAATCTAATGACGCCGTTCCAAAACCGGCCCCAAACGGTTTGCAATAGATGATGACATAATCAAAACTATCAAGAGCTATACCCTCCGGAGTGCTATAAGCACTTGCGCCCGTAGTAGATGTTAACTTTCCTAATTCGATACCTCCACTTACTGAAGATCGATTATTGGACAAATAAACATATAAACCTGGGCCATTAGAGGTTCTAAAGTTGCTTTCCAAATTAACACTGAGCCGGTTACCATTACTCATAACGGAAACACTTCCCGAGGTACTATATCCTTTTAATGATTCAAACTGACCCATGCGCGATGCTGCATTTCCCACTGTTAATTGAAAAGTAGCGTTGATGTTCTCCAAACGAGCTTCAATTTCCGCTACTCCGTTACCTAAACCTGTTACCAGACCTTCCGTTGTTACCGTTACGATCGCTTCATTTAAGCTTCTCCATGAAATTGGTGCCTCTGTCACTTCAGCGCCAGTAGCGGTCATTGCCCTGGCTTCAAGCTGAAGTTGGCTATTCACACTTAAAGCGCTAGTGTCTGCGGTAATCTCAATAAGCGCTACTTCTATATTATTTTGAACTACTGTGAACCGGATAGGCTCACTTTCTATTCCAAAGGCCGATGCCATTACCAAGGCGCTCCCTTCTCCTATCGCTTTTGCGATTCCTTTATCGTCTACAGATACTACATTTTCATCGGCTGAAAACCAGGTACCTTCTGTGGTAAAAGAGCTTCCTCTATCGTTTAGCGCAGAAATAGTTAAATTCCATTCTTGTCCTTCTACCCTAGCTGTGGTATTATTTGCAAATGGAATATCGGGAGGTACTACAATACTAATTTGTGCAACCTCATCTTCTACGATATCCGTACCGATACAAGAAACAAGAATAATGGCTAGAATCGAAAATAATTTAGGCCCGTTCATATTGTGGTAGTTGAAATGAGAATGTAGTGCCATTATTAAGCTTACTTGATAGCTTAATCGTGGCGTTGTGGATCTCTAGAATTTTCTTTACGATGGCCAGACCCAAACCTGTATTATTATTATCAAGGCTTATCCGCTTATCTCCGATGTGATAACGGTCAAAAATAAAAGGGATCTGTTCTTTTGGTATCCCTGGACCTGTATCGGAAACTCTGATTTCCACAAATTGGTCTGTATTATCTATATCGATAGAAATCTCCCCATTTTTGGGTGTAAATTTAAGAGCGTTATCTATTAGGTTTTGAAGCACACGTTCTATCAGAGATACGTCTGCATTAACGAGTGCCTTATTCGGGATTGTGGTCGTTTTTAAGGAGATGTTCTTTTCATCGGCCAGAATTTCAAATTTTTGAATTAAATCATTGATCAACTCTTGGATAAAGAAAGGCTCCTTTTTAGGCGTAACTTGCTTTGCTTCAAGCTTCGAGAGTTCGAAAAGCTCTTCTACCAGCTTTTTTAATTTTTCCGTACTTTCTAAAATGATTTTCAGATACTTCTCACGATCGTCTTCTGACAACGAAGTTTGTTTTATCATGAGCGTTTCAATATATCCATGAATTACCGCCAAAGGAGTGCGCAGGTCATGAGAAACGTTTCCTACCAGCTCCCGCCTTAAGTTTTCCATAGACCTTAGGTTTTCAATATTACCTACTATGGTATCAGCCATTTCATTGAAAGCGATAGCCAGGTCATTAATGCCACCTTCAGCCTTTACCTCTATTCGGGCGCTCATCTCTCCACTCTGAAAGCTCTTGACTGTGGCTATGATCCGACTGAGATTTTTCATGATCAGCCAAATAGCCAAAGATCCGATGATTAAAGAGGAAATCAGCGTGATCAACATAGTTCGTCCGCCTAGTTTCAAAATGTAGCTATTTAGTACAAATTCCGAGGCCGATTCATATTCTTCACTGGCCAAAACCACGTAGATGTACGCAATAGTCTCGTCATTTTCTACGATTGGGGCAGCGGAGAAAACTTTTTGTTTTCCCGGATTTCTGGGATCATCACCTACTACATACTCCAACCCTTCGGTGTTGATAAATTCATATATCGGTTCAAGCCTCACTTCTTTGAGCTTCACCTTTTTGTAGGGAGCTACATAGTTAAGAATTTTGCCGGCGGCATCTAAAATGTACACTTCTATACTAGGGTTAATTGCCATCATGTGGTGCATGATCTCATCGGTAGCTGTGGTGTCCAGTTCACCCTCTACATATGGTTTTACTTCGCTAATAATATGAGCGGCTATCGAGGCATTTAATCGTTGATTTCTTTCTTGAACATATTTTTCCGATAAATTGATAGTGATAAACACGTAAGTAAACCCAATAACTACCAAAAGTCCCGTGAGCGTAACTACTATTTTCCAGAATAGACCATTTGACGTATAGCTTTTTTTCATGTTCTAGTGATTAGCGGGTATATCATCGTTAAATCGGTACCCCACCCCCCAGGTTGTTAAAATAAATGTAGGATTGGAAATATCGATCTCTACTTTGGCTCTTAATCGATTTATATGAGAATTTACAGTATGTTCATATCCTTCAAACTCATACCCCCAAACCTTGGATAAAAGCTGATCTCTTGAGTAGCTCTTGCCGGGGTTAGCGGCCAATAAATACAATAAATCAAATTCTTTGGGCGTGAGGTCTATGCGTTCATTATTGATGGTAACTTTTCGCTTTCCCTGGTCTACAATGAGCCCGTTATGTTTTATTATGGAAGTATCAGTGGTACCTTCCTTCAGCATATCTACCCTTCTAAAGATGGCTTTAACCCTGGCTATAAATTCACGAACACTGAAGGGCTTAGTAAGATAATCATCAGCTCCGGTTTCCAGCCCAATAATCTTATCTATCTCCTCGCTACGTGCCGTAAGCATAAGAATTGGAGAAGTAACTCGGTTACTACGCAAATCGCGACAGATCTCAAGACCATCCTTTTCAGGAAGCATAATGTCTAGTATTATAAGATCAAATTTTTCGGAGAGCCCGGCATTATATCCTAATCGGCCGTTGGTGAAAGACATTAATTTACACTCAAGATCCTTGAGGTGAATCTCCAAAAGTTCTTTAATGTGAACATCGTCTTCTATCAATAAGACCTTTTTCATCTGTTACAAAAGTATCTGCTAAGTATCACGAAAGTATCACATAGCTTCCATAAGATCGTTATTGGTCGCTGTAATGACTTTTTCCGTCAGCAGAACTTATATTCGGTATTTAGGGTTATTTCGTAAATTTGATAAATGTATATACCATTTGATGATATGTCACCGCAGTCCAGGGTTTGGATCTACCAGAGCAACAGAGAACTGTCAAGTGAGGAACAGTTGACGGTTGGCAGATTAGTGCAGTCATTTCTTGATCAGTGGGCGGCTCATAACCAAGCGTTAAAAAGTTCCTTTAGCTTTTTTTACGGTCACTTCCTGGTGATTTCGGTAGACGAAAGCTTTCATCAGGCAAGCGGATGTTCCATTGATGCCTCCGTGCATCTACTAAAGCAAATAGAAGAGCAGCTCGATATTAGCTTTTTTGATAGAACAAAAGTGGCGTTTTTAAAAGATGAAGCCGTATTTCTGGAACCAATCAGTGAAATAAAATCAAATATTGTTGAAGGTAAGATTAGTGATCAAACGCTTACTTTTAATAATCTTGTTCAGTATAAAGAAGAATTAACAACAGACTGGATAGTTCCGGCCGCAGAAAGTTGGCTAAAGCGCTATTTTCATAAGGTGGGACAACATTAATTTTGGGCGCATCGTTGTTTGTGTTGGGTGAATTCTTCTACTTTAATAAAAGGAGTAAAATAACCATGATATCAAGAGCTAGCTTAGCCATAATCCTGCTGATAATGGCATCCTGCGGAGTTGAGAAAAAGGCCTCAAAGGCTTTTGAGCTGGCTCAATTCCAAGCTTCAATAGACGCTTATAACACTATTCTCGCTAAAGACCCGAGCAACGGAGAAGCCAATTTTTATGTAGCAGAATCCTATCGTCAGTCCAATCGAGTACGCGAGGCCCTCCCTTACTACGAAAAAGCTATTGCTAATGGAGTGAAAAATGACTCTATTGCGCTGCACTACGCCTTATCTCTTATGGCGAACAATAAATATGATCTCGCTAAAAAAGAGCTTGAAAAAGCCATGACTGTAGAAGATGAAAAGCTGTTAAAAAGGGCAGAATATGAATATGCCAATTTGGATCAAATAGACAAGATCAGAGAAAAAAAGAACTATTACCGGGTTAAAAATTTAGAAGCAGTTAACTCTGCAGCCGCCGAATATTCTCCTGTTTATAACGATGGAGAGCTGTATTTTGCTTCTTCGAGAGGTAATGGAAAAATCTATTTGGGCACGGGAACACCTTTCACCGATATATATAGGGCGAAAACCAAAGGTGCTCGGGTAAATTCTGAAACCATTACCCCATTGAACGATATTATCAACGGACCAATTACCAACGAGGGGTCAGTTACTTTCAGTCCTGACGGTAAGACTATGGTGTTTGCCCAAGGTAACTCAGGGAAAAAGAAGGGTACGGCAGATGTTAACTTATTCATCAGTCGCAATCGTAATGGCGTATGGACACAACCCCGCATGTTAAATATCAATAATCCTGGATACTGGGATTCGTCTCCGGCTTTTAGCCGTGACGGGAAGCGCCTCTATTTTGCTTCTAACCGACCCGGAGGTCAAGGCGGAGTTGATATTTATCAAGCCAGAAGAAACGCAAGGGGCCGCTTTTTTAAAGTGCAAAACCTCGGGCCGGAGATCAACACTCCGGGTAACGATATTTTTCCCTACGTATCGGATGATGGACATTTGTATTTTTCTAGTGACGGAAGGCCAGGTTTTGGTGGGTTAGACCTTTACGTGGCCAAAAGAGTAAACGGGCAAACTGAAATTGAAAACCTTGGTCAACCCGTTAACTCTGAGGCTGACGATTTTGGCATACACCTTTTCAAAGCTGATAGAGGTTTTTTTACCTCCAATCGCGAGGGAGGCAAAGGGGATGATGATATCTACACTTTTGTCAATGAAGATCCTGATTTGAAGATTGTCAATTACTTTCTTCAAGGAGTTACGATGACTCCGGACGAAAATGAAAAGCTAAAAATATTATCCAATGTAGAAGTGAAGTTACTTGACTACGATGGCCAGGTAATAGATGAGACCACGACTCGTGATGATGGAAAATTCCTATTCAGGGTATATGAACATGAGCATTATAACTTGGTAGGAGAACATGTTGGAGGAGGTGACCAATACTTAATTACCAGGGAGCAATTTACCACTGTCGGTAAGGCTGCGGATAGAGATACGCTTACCCAACTAGTGACGGAAGTGAGGTTTGATACGGTTTTGGTACTGGAAAAAATAGAGAAGGATAAGGTGTTTGTTTTAGATAATATCTATTACGATCTAGACAAGTGGGATATTCGAGAAGATGCTGCACTGGAACTTGATAAACTAGTGACTATGCTGCAAGATAATCCTGAGATTAAGATTGAGCTTAGCTCACATACGGATGATCGTCAAACAGATGCCTACAACTTAAGATTATCAGACCGTAGAGCGCGGTCAGCCGTAGATTACATCATAAGTCAGGGAATAAACGGGGATCGGTTAGTAGCTAAGGGATATGGTGAGTCCAAACTTCTGATTACCAACGCCAAAACCGAGGAAGAGCACCAAGTTAATCGGCGTACGGAGTTTAAAATTCTTGCTCTTGGACAGAAAAAGCAGCTTTCACCTGACGAATTCGAGGAAGATAAATACTTCGATGATGATGAGGAAGACAGTGGAGAGCGGTAGAACTGGTAAAATCGTCAAGACCTTCTCTTTTTAGTGTAACTTAGCTTATGATGTATGCCGTCCTTTATGTCAGCAAGGAAGTTGAAAACCTGCCGGATCAAACCATCGCAGATATCAGTAAAGTATCATCAATTAACAATGCAAGAGACCAGATCTCAGGAGCATTGCTTTACATGGGAGGCGAGTTTCTACAAATTTTGGAAGGTGAGGAAGAAGTATTGATGCAGACTTATCAAAGAATTGATGCAGATGAACGACATTATGCGTCTAATCTACTTTTCTACGGCCCTACGGAGTCAAGATCATTCAACAATTGGGATATGACTTACAGTAAAGTCGATATTGAAAAATTCAAGAGCAGAACAGGCTTAGAAAGTTTCAGCCAGTTTTTTCAACGCTGTACGGATGATAAATACTTAGAAATGGGCCTCATGTTATTTCAAGAGTTTTCAAAAGTTGTTTCTAAATAGGTATGAGTAATGAACGATATGCGGCCAGAGGCGTTTCTGCTGCTAAGGAAGATGTTCACAATGCCATAAAGAATATCGATAAAGGCCTTTATCCCAAAGCTTTCTGCAAAATAGTTGAAGACTACGTTAGTGGTGATATTGATTATTGTAATATCATGCACGCTGATGGAGCGGGCACCAAATCTTCTCTTGCTTATATCTATTGGAAGGAAACCGGAGATATGTCGGTTTGGAAAGGCATTGCTCAAGATGCTATCATTATGAACATAGATGATCTGCTTTGCGTAGGAGCCATTGACAATATCCTCATATCTTCAACTATAGGCAGAAACAAAGCCCTTATTCCGGGGGAGGTGATAGCGGCATTAATAAATGGTGCCGAAGAGGTGTTACAAATGCTACGTGACAACGGTTTAAACATTATAAGTACAGGAGGTGAAACAGCGGATTTAGGTGATCTTGTGCGAACCGTGGTAGTAGATAGTACGGTAACGTGCCGAATGAGACGGGAAGATGTGGTGGATAATGCTCGTATTCAGGAGGGTGATGTCATTGTTGGGCTGGCATCCTATGGGCAGGCTTCTTATGAAAATGATTATAACGGAGGTATGGGAAGTAATGGGCTTACTTCCGCTCGCCATGATGTTTTCCATAAAGAATATCGACTAAAATATCCGGAGTCTTTTGATGCTTCGGTTCCTGAAGATCTTATTTATTCCGGGGCTTATAAACTCACAGACCAGCTTTCAGACGTGCCAATAGATATGGGTAAGCTGGTGTTATCCCCTACTCGAACGTATGCACCGATAGTAGTGAAAATGCTGAAGCATCTGAAGGGCCAAATTCATGGTATGGTACACTGCAGTGGTGGAGCTCAGACTAAAGTGCTTCACTTTATAGAGAATCTGCATGTGATCAAAGACAATTTGCTCTCTATACCTCCATTATTCCAGGTCATACAAACGCAAAGTGGAACAGCTTGGAGAGAGATGTATAAAGTTTTTAATATGGGTCATCGATTAGAGGTGTACTTAAAAGAAGGCAATGCCTCTGAAGTAGTTCAGATTGCAAAAAGCTTTGGTATTAATGCGCAGGTAATTGGTCGTGTTGAACCGGCTACTCATAAACAAGTAACTCTGAAAACCGATCAAGGTGAATTTATTTACAATTAAAAGGGAAATGAAGAAACTGACCTATGGTATATGTACCTTATTCCTGTTGTCTTGCCATCCTAAAGAAAAAGCGAAAGAGGAAAACATTATGACCTCCAATGATGTGCACTCTTTTGCTGTTCCACAGGAATCTGTCGTTACGCATTTAGAATGGAAAGCTGCTGTTGACTTTGAGCAAAAGCAAATATCTGCAACGGCACTACTAGACATAAAAAACAGTGCAGATGCCACAAGTTTGACTTTGGATACCAAAGCACTTGATATCAAAAAAGTCACTGTTGACGGCGTGGAAGTGGCGTTTACGCTCGGAGAAAAAGTAGAGCATTTAGGCGTTCCACTAAAAGTTCCCATCACCCCATCCAGTGCTTAAGTCTCCATTGAATATGTAACATCTTCGGGTGCGGAAGCTGTGCAATGGTTGTCTCTACAGCAAACAGCAGATAAAACGGATCCTTTTCTTTTCACACAGTCTCAGGCTATACTGGCCAGAAGTTGGATTCCGATACAGGATTCTCCCGGTATCCGATTTACGTATACTGCTGAAGTATCAGTACCTCCGGGTCTTCTGGCACTTATGAGCGCTGAAAATCCTACTACCACAAATGATAGTAGGGTCTACAGCTTTGAAATGAAGCAGCCTATTCCCGCTTACCTACTCGCTTTATCCGTTGGAAAGTTGGAGTTCAAGTCGCTGGGGGGTAGAAGCGGAGTTTATGCAGAACCCTCTGTGATTAACGCAGCAGCCGCTGAATTTGAAGATTTAGAAGCTATGATCCAGGCGGCAGAAAACCTATATGGCCCTTATCGGTGGGATCGATATGACTTAATAGTGCTACCACCAAGCTTTCCTTTTGGAGGTATGGAAAATCCGAGATTGACGTTTGCTACTCCTACAATTCTGGCCGGTGACAAGTCCCTGGTTTCACTGGTGGCGCATGAACTGGCACACTCCTGGTCAGGTAATTTAGTTACTAATGCTACCTGGAATGATTTCTGGCTTAACGAAGGTTTTACGGTATATTTTGAGCAGCGTATTATGGAGGCATTATACGGTAGAGAGTACTCTGAAATGCTTGCTACCTTGTCTGCGCAAGGACTTAAAGAGGAAATTAAATCTATGACAACAGCTGGAAATGCGGAAGATACGGAGTTGAAGCTAGATTTAAAGGGTAGAAGCCCAGATGATGGGATGACTTCCATAGCATATGACAAGGGCTATCTCTTGTTACGAAATATCGAAGAGGAGCTAGGAAGAGATAAATTTGACATATTCTTGAAAGACTATTTTGAGAAAAACGCTTTTCAAGTAATGACTACGGAGCAATTTATAGAACAGTTTCAGCAGTATGCTCAAAAAGAGAACGTTTTATTTGATTTAGATCAGTGGATTTATAGTCCCGGGCTGCCTGAATCTGCAAATTTGCCTGTTTCAAATCGGTTTGAGCGTGTGGATAGTGTTCTACAAGTTTTTATAAATGGTGAAGAGGCTGTAAACCTGCCAACGAAAGATTGGACATCGCATGAATGGCTTCATTTCGTAAGAGCTATCCCCAGTAATATTACGTTAGAGCAAATGGCAGCGCTTGATGAGGCTTTTGCTTTTACAGCTTCCGGTAATTCCGAAGTGCTCTGTGCCTGGCTGGTTCAGGCCGTAAGTCATGCCTATAGTCCGGCTTATGAACGACTTGAGGATTTTCTCGTGAAGACCGGGAGGCGTAAATTTCTCACACCTCTTTACGGTGAATTAATCAAAACAGAGGTTGGCAAACAGATGGCATTCGCCATCTATAAAAAAGCTCGACCTAACTATCATTTCGTAGCAACAAATACGCTGGATGACATGTTAGCATTTGAAATAAACGAACAATAAGAATGGCACAAGTAACATTAGGAGGTACTCCGGTGAACACGGTAGGTAATCTCCCCGCTGAAGGTACGAAACTTGATTTCACACTTACAAAAAATGATCTTTCTGAGGTAAGCGCTGAGGCATATCATGGTAAAAATGTGATTTTGAATATCTTCCCCAGTGTAGATACAGGAGTATGCGCTACGTCTGTAAGAACTTTTAACAGTAAGGTAGGCGCACTAGACAATACAGTAGTACTATGTATTTCTAAAGATTTGCCTTTTGCGCAAGCTAGATTTTGCGGTGCGGAAGGAGTAGAGAGTGTAGAGACGTTATCCGATTTTAGACATCCTGAATTTTCTGAAGCTACAGGAACGCGCTTTGTTGATGGAGGTTTTGCAGGTTTACACGCCAGGGCTATCATTCTATTGGATGAGGAAGGTAAAGTAGCCTACACGGAATTGGTGCCTGAAGTGGGCGAAGAACCAAATTACGATGCCGTAATAGCGAAATTATAAACACAGCGCTGAGCTCAAAATCCAGGAGCAACCCTTACTATGAAGACGCAACAGCAGATCTTCGTAACAGTTGGGATAGGAGAGAAATTGTAATTTAAAAGTCCCGGGTAAATCCCGGGTACTTTATATTCTAGTTGCCTACAATGAACACCGCATTGCTAAAAAGCAGTTTACCATTTTCCCAAAATGCTCTAAATAGAGGGTTATCTACTAAATAAACTATTTCACCTGCACCTTTTCTCTGAACACCAAATACCAAACTGTTCTCCAGTTTATCTACCGCTTTGAAGCCGGCAAAACCACTAACCGGTTCCGTATCTCCCTTAAGAACACCTACATTCTGCCCTCCCTCCAGGTAAGCAAAACGCTGGTTACTTGTTTTTAGGGAATAGTATTCGTTACCGTATCCATAAGCTAGCGGGTTTGAATTATCCATTGACACCTTAAAAATAGCCCCGAAAATGGAGCTTGAGAGGCCGTCTCTCTCGTAGGATTCAAAGCGCTTAAGTGCATCACCATCTTCTTTTTTATTCTTTTTCTTTTCAGCTTCGGTAAAGTATTTCAAAGCAAATCCACTTTGGCCTTCAAAAGATCTCAGGGCATTTCCGATCAAAA
>JBCCSU010000017.1:0-34969 GCA_039199635.1 Bacteroidota bacterium
GCACGCTACTCTAAACCGATACAGATCAATTTTTTTTGTTTGACTCGATCGCAAAGCGACATCTCGTTTATTAGTCCGCTTGGTAGCGGTATACATATAGATTGTCGTCTTCATCGGAAAATACAGCTACCGGTTTATTTTCTATAAAACCTAAGCCATAAGAATATGCTTGAAGGCCAAAACTAGCAGGCCCTATGCGCGTCCATTGGTCATCAGCATATTCAAAGAGGGTCAACTCCCCGTTGTAATCATCACTGGAATAAAGACAGTAAAGAAAACCATTGTGATAGGCAAGGCGGGCTTCGTATACCCCCTGATCAAACCCAGAAGTAGCTATTTTATCCCAACCGTTACCATTAAGGCGGTATATGCCCAATGGTCCGCCGGATTCACCAACCCTTTCTACCACGCACATATAGAAATTATCATCAAAAAAATAAGGCCCCGATAGGGCTCCAATCAAGGTATTTAGTGTTTCAGAAGCTACGTCAGTCTCTACATTATTCTCATATTTCTTCAAAAAGACCGTTGAATTTCCAACAGCTGACCTAGATGACAATACGTAGAGTGCCCCATCGACAGCTAGAATTTCGCCAAAAGGTAAATTATTGTTAGCTGGACTTATAGCTGTCCATTGATCATTTTCAAATTTCGAGTACTTAACTTTTTCTTCATCATCACTGTAGTATGATAGATATACGATGTCATTACTTGCGGTTATATATGTATCGTCAGAATCAACATATTCATCATCTAATGCTACACCCAACTTTTTCCAGGAAGTACCATCAAACGTTACTACGGCCGGGTACCTTTCAGCTTGATTATTCTCAGTAACATAAGATACGTAGGGTGTTGTACCATCAACAGTAATTTTAGTATTAACGACAAAATTATCAGTGATACCTAAGTTACCTACCGGTGCCCAACTACCTTTTGAAAACTGATAAACAGATAACCCGGAATTAGAGGTATTATAATCACTAAAAGCGGCAAATACATCGCCATCATCTGTAAAATCATAATTCGTGTAATCGGTATCCAAACCGTTTTGAAGTCCTATACTTTTCCAGGCATGTCCGGTAAGTTGCCCAATTCGTATCCTGTCGTCAACATCTGTAAGTGTGATGATGACATCTGCTGTTTCTACCACGTCTTCAACTTGTACCACTACTGTAGCCGTAATGACGGGATATTGCTCAAAATCAAATAATACAGAATCCGCTACAGATAATTCACCAGTAGATGCATTAATAGCTAATGCACCACCCGGAGACATCGAATCCAGCGTAAAAACTATCGTGCCCCGATTCGTGGAGGCTTGGATACCACCCAAGAGCTCTCCATTCATTGGATTTTCATTTACAGTAGCTAAAAAATCGGCAACGATTAACTCAAGCGGTATACTTCCTCCATCATCTTCAGCACAACTTAAACAGATAAGCACACTGAGCATCAAGAACCTTAACGGGTGCGTTACATTTCTCATTTCTGACAATTTGGAATCAAAATATTGGTGCAAATAGGTTCAGGGTGACGTTTATATTTCTGCCAATTTCCTAACCTGTTCCTCGGTAAGAGCTTGATTATAATAACGGAAATCATCAAGAAAACCTTCGTAGAAACTCTCAGGATCACCAGTTTCTGAGTTCGGTATAGCAGCCAGCCACAATTCGCTGTTACTATTTATGAATGTATCAGCTATTACATCGGCCTCATACACTTGTACTCCATCTCTGTACATCCGTACTTTTGCCCCATCACACACCAACGCTATATGAGACCATCGGCCCAGGCGCGGAACAGAACCCAGAGTACTATTACTAGATCCTACCCGTATCTCCTGACCCCACTCATTAGCCGTTACGCCAGGTAATCCATAGTTAATTGCCGCTCGATAGCTAACTGGATTTATAAACGCGCCAGCAGATACGTGAAGTTTATAATCGAATTCCTTGTGAATTACTCCTTTCATTTGCTGACGTTGCCCTTGAGGATTTACCCAAATAGATAGAGTGAATGTTTTTTCCGTGTCAACCAGCTCATCTTGTGCCGGTAAACTGAAATAGCTACTCTGAGCCGCACCAAATTGATAGGATTTTTGAGATTCGCCATTTCTATCGTTACCAAGACTGGGCGACCCTGAACCCTGAACCGTCAGATTAGGAAAATTTCCCAAGCTATCAGAGAGCGTATTGTCAAAACTATAATAAGCGATTAGCCCATTCTCGCCTATATTTAATTCTTTTATATCATTAAGATCAATGGTAATATTAGCTGTTTCCTCTACTGATCCCACCGTGGCTTTTACTACAGCTGTAATCTGAGGGTTCACTTCAAAATCAAAAAGAGCGCTATCAGCTACAGTTATAGTACCGGTGGCTTCTTCAAGAGCTAGCGCTCCTGAAGGAGACTGTTCACTAATCTCCAGGGTAATATCTCCACGGTCGGTAGTGGCTTGTATTGTACCAAGTACTGTACCATCCATTGGGTTTTCATCGATAGTAAGGCTAAAACCGTTCACTGTAACTACCGGATCAGGTTGTGTTTCATCATCATCCCCACAAGCATGGATTATTAGCAGAGTGGACAGAAGCAATAGCCGTAAAACAGCTGATTTGTTATTTTTTTTCGTTTTGCACATAGCGCTTTCGTTTTAACTTATTTATCGTTAATAAGTCAAAGCTACTCGCTGGTAATAGCCTAAAAAGCGATGATCGACTGAGCGAGCATACTATTCACGTGAGCGTTAGATTATTCAGGCTGAGCGTTATAACGCACTTCAGATAAGATCATGTTCTCAATGGAACCCCACTCGAATAACAAAATCAGCTGATAATCAGAATTGAGGTATAGCTAAAGTAAAAATAGAAGGTGAATTATAGCCTTTGAAGCGCCTCTACCAGCAATTGTTTTCTGCGTACGGCAAGCGGTAATTTGGAGCCATCCTTCATTATGATAACACCCCCATCACGCTTCGTTAACTTTTCAAATTGCCTGAGATTAATGATATGAGACCGGTGAACTCTGAAGAACCCATGCTCTCTAAGTAATTCTTCATAATCCTTTAACGTTTTAGTGATCAGTATTTTTCGCCCGTCCGTTAGATAGAAAAGTGTATAGTTTCCCGTGGATTCGCAGTGTGAGATGTCTTGAATATCAATCAGATAGACATTATCTGCATCAGCTACCACAATTTTTTGATGTTCAGCTGCATTCTTTCTGTTTTCAACTAGAGCGTTAAGAGCAACTTTATTTTTTTGAATATTTATAGCGGATTCTACTTTAGCAACAGCCTTGGTAAGTTCTTCGGGATCTACGGGTTTAAGTAAATAATCTACAGCACTGTATTTGAATGCCTTAATAGCGTATTGATCATAACCGGTTACAAATACGATATGGAAATTAGGGGTTCCGTATTGTGATAGTAGATCGAAGCCCGTACCGTCTTTCATTTTTACGTCTAAAAACAAAACGTCAGGCCGAATAGTATTGAGTAACCGAAGACCTGTAGCAACTCCATTAGCCTCACCGATAACCTCTGAGTTCTTTATATACTTATGCAACAAGGCCTTCAGATTGTCACGCATGGACAACTCGTCATCAATAAGGGCTATTTTCACAAAATGTCTATTTAGGCAGCCAAAGGTATTGAAAGTGCTACTTTAACACCTAAAGTCTTCCCATCTTCGTTTTTAAGATCCTCAATATTCAAGCTCAAGACTTCTTTCGATGATTTGCTGAAAAGTGCTATTCTCTCTTTTATAATTTGCGTAGATAGGGACTGCCGCTTAACATGTGAGCCATCCGTAGCGCTTAGCCCTGCCCCATTATCTTCCACTATCACTTGAATAGTATTCGATTTTTTTAAAAAGTAAATATCTATTTTTCCGTCAACCACGTCAGGGGGCATACCGTGTTCTATCGCATTTTCTACAAAAGGCTGAACAAACATAGGCGGAATTTGATCCAATTCTTGATCAATAGATTCATCTACGGTTATGGTATATTCAAAACCCTCTTTCAACCTTTGACGGTTAAGCTCAAGGTAATCCTGGAGCATAGCTATTTCATCTTCGATAGGTATCAGCTCATGACGTGAATTTTCTAATATTTCGCGCATCAATCGGGAAAAACGATTGAGGTAGATTCCTGTGTTTTCTATGTCTTTTTCTAAAATTGACGACTGCACTGCCACCAATGCATTAGAGATAAAGTGCGGATTCAACTGCGAGCGCAGAAAGCGCTGTTCTAGCTCAATTTGTTTTCTTTGCTTTGTAGCATGTCGTTGAGCATAAATAAAATAAAGAGTTATAATCGCCAGAATAAAAACGATTGTACCTACGAGAATAATTAAATTTCGTTGACTTATCTCTAGTGATTGAATCTCAGCTTTCTGTGATAGCGATTGGATTTCAGCCTCTTTCTTTTCGGTATCATATTTTGTTTGTAACTCATTTATTCTATTGATTGTCTCTTCATCGTATATACTATCTCTTACCGCTGTGTATTTTCTAAAATATTCGTAGGCTAAAGTGGTATTTTTGAGTGAATCAGCGGCTCTGGATATGTGACTATAAAGTTCTCTTAAGTAAAAGTACGATCCAATCTCTTCAGCCAGAGACACACCGAGTTTTGCCTCTTTTATAGCGAGGTCGTATCTACCCCATTCTATGTAAATTCCAGCAGCACTACTATATGAGGATAGTTCTGTCTCCTTATTATTGGCCAGCTTACTTTGAATACGATTGTTTTTTACATTTTCTAGTGCTTTTTCGTATTCACCAACGGCTTCATAGTACTTTGAAAGCTGTGAATACACAAACTCAAGCTCGTTAGGTTTATTTCTTTCTATCGCTAAACGGTAAGCTCGCTGTAATTCACCATACGCATTAATTGCCGTAGGGTCGTTTTTGGATAGCTGACCGTTTAAAAAGGCCGTACTTATACGATCCCCGCCCATCAGACTAAGGTTATAGACTATATAGCTTGTGTCTTTATTTTGAATACTGTAATAGAGGCTTTCTTCATAACTTTCAATGGCTTTGTCAAAATTTCCTATCGCCTTATTTACAAAACCCAATTGCAAATAAACATCCATAATCCTTTTGTAATCTGAAATCTCTTCGGAAAGATTAATAACCTCCAGATATGCCTCCAGGGCTTCTTCGAATTGACCCGCTCTATCTAGCATTCTTGCTCCTAAATATTTACCAAAGGCCCTTTGTTCTATTTGCTTTTCCGGAGGTGAAAATTCTAGATAGCTGTTCATCGAATCTATTGCGGCAAACATCTCATCTGATGCTCCTTTTCTAGCTAAAGCAAGGCCAAGCTTAGAATAAAAATCGGCCAGATTGGCTTGCATATCTGCCGTTTTAGCTAGTGCTATTGCGTGCTTAAGATCATCATATGCTTTATCATTGTCAAAAATATTTAAGTATAACTGAGATCTTCTCTCTAATAAGCAAGCCAAAAGATCACTATTTTCCTTTGTCTCTTTGACCGTAATTAAACTATCAATTTTAGTGAGTGCTGCAGTATGATCTTGAAGAAGATAGGCATCAGTGAAGTGATTCAACACCTGTTCCTGAGAAACCAATTCTTGTGTATGAACTCTATGTACTAGACAGAACATACTGACGATTAGGAGACTCTTGAACGCTATGTTTCGATTTACGCCTTTCAAAACCCGTGAAACTAAACAATGCATCAATTGTACTAAAATCGTTTAACAGAAAACTTTTACAATAAGTTAGCTGTCTTCTATGGTATCTAGATATTTTATCAGCTAAAAAAGAGTAAATAACATCAATTTCAAACTATCCTCATTAAACAGCAATTACCATTAGTATTACAAGAACCTCTTGAACATCCGCTTCTCAAACTCCCAGAAGAATTTGAATTGTCCGAAAATAAACCCATAAACTAACAGGATTATGTTATAGATTGGAAGAATGAAAACATAATAAGCTAATGTAAAAAGCCAATTCCTATCTTCTTTGGGTAAGATCATTGATAGTACCGGTTCTTTCAAGAACAACACAGTAAATCCCGTACAGGCAAAAACAATCAGAATTATAATGACCTGAAGAGGGCCTACTCCCCATTTGTTTTGTAGTTTTTTAAGCCAGCTCATGATTGACTAAATAATTGCCAAATCTGATCTTTAGGAACTTTGGCATCGATACGAACCGGTTCTTTCTTTACAGGATGATCGAACTCCAAAGATCTTGAATGTAAATAGATCCGTTGCTTATTCTTTTGTTTGGCACCCCCATACTTCACATCTCCTAGAATAGGGCAACCAATTTTAGCTAATTGAACACGTATTTGATGTGGTCTACCCGTTACAGGCTTTATTTCCAATAAATAATATTCTGCTATTCGTCCGATCAATTTATATTTTAAAATGGCTTTTTGGGTTCCCTTACTTTCTTTATTTAAAGCTGTAGTTCGGTTCGCCTCGTGATTTTTTTTAAGCCAATGGGTCAACTCACCCTCAGTTTCAATAGGTTGGTCTTTTACTATGGCCCAGTAAGTCTTGTTTACTTCTCTATCTCTGAATTGAGCATTCATTCTTTCAAGTCCTTTGGAAGTACGCCCGAAAAGTACTGCACCACTGACCGGACGATCCAAGCGATGGATAACTCCAAGAAAAACATCTCCGGGCTTTTTATATTTCTTCTTGATATACCCTTTTACCTCATTGGCCAAGGTTTCATCTCCTGATCGGTCACCTTGCACTAATAGGCCGGAGGGCTTATTTATGACTATCAAGTGGTTATCCTCATAAAGCACGGGCAGTGCAGGCATCATAATTAGATTGATTTTTTATTTAGTATTTTTAACTAATCAAAGCTATGCAAACCTTAACAATCGATAAGTCAAAAGTATGGACTATTGAAGACTATCTTCAATTGGATGTAGAATTATGCCAGCTAATTGATGGGAATTTGGTTATGACACCTGCACCAAACACAGCACACCAACGACTGATCAGAGAAGTATTTCAAAAGATCAATGAAGCCTCTAAGGAATTGGGCGAGGTCTTTTTTGCTCCCTTCGATGTATTTCTGGATGAGAAGAATATTTACCAACCGGATTTAGTATTCATTGCCAATGAAAATGCCCAACTAATAAGCAAGCGCGGTTTAGAGGGAGCTCCTGACCTTGTAATAGAAGTCATCTCTCCTTCCAATAGCTTTATAGATAGATACACCAAAAAGAAAGCCTACTTCAAATTCGAAGTTAAAGAATACTGGATCGTAGACCCAGCTAATAGATCATTGGAAATTTATCTTCTCTCCCAAAAAAATCGGGATGAGCCTTACTCATTCATTGTAAATGAAGGAAAAGTAACTTCTACCGTAATCAGCAATTTAGATTTTAATCTTAAAGAGCTATTTTAAAATCACGTTTGGCTACAAAAAGCCTACCTGTAAAGTGCTAAAACTCCGAAGTAAAATGAAAATGCACATCAGGAAAATTATCCTGAACCATGGTCAGCCATGATCTGGATTCTGCCATAAACACTATTTTACCGTCTTTATCCTTAGCAATGTGCCTCATTTTGGAATCAACAAATTCATTTAGCTTCTTTTTGTCTTCGCTGTGCACCCAACAAGCCTTGAACAGATTAATAGGCATAAAATCACAAGATGCTCCATATTCATGCTTCAGCCGGTGCTGAATCACCTCGAATTGCAGAGCTCCCACGGTACCGACTACTTTCCTGGAACCTAATTGATATGTAAATAACTGTGCAACACCCTCTTCCATCAATTGATTGAGTCCTTTCTCCAGTTGCTTTGTTTTCATAGCGTCCTTGTTGATCACCTCTTTAAAGATCTCAGGAGAAAAACTAGGGATACCTTTATACATACCATTTTCACCTTCCGACAAGGTATCTCCTATTTTCAGGTTTCCGGTATCGTAAAGCCCTACAATATCGCCAGGCCAAGCTTCATCGACCATTTCTTTTTCTTGTGCCAGAAAGGCGGTAGCATTTGAAAATCTAATTTTTTTATCTGCTCTCACATGGTAGTAATTGGTGCCTCGCTCAAATTTTCCTGCACACACCCGTACAAAGGCAATCCTATTCCGATGATGGGGATCCATGTTGGCATGGATCTTAAAAATGAACCCTGAAAACTTCTTTTCGTCAGGTTCAATTTTACGCTCTTCTGTCTCTCTGGGAAGTGGCGAGGGAGCGAGTTCTATAAAGCAGTCTAAAAGTTCTTTAACCCCAAAATTATTAACAGCGCTACCAAAGAAGACAGGGGCAACATTCCCAGCCAGGTATTCATTAACATCAAATTCAGGATAAACGCCCTCAATTAACTCTACATCTTCACGTAACTGAGCGGCATCATTTTCCCCGATCTGCTCATCGATCATTGGATCATTAATATCATCGATTTTGAGTCCGTCCCCTTCCAGCTTAGATTTGCTTGGCTGAAAGAGATGTAAACTCTTATTGAATAGACTGTAAACCCCCTTGAAGGTCTTTCCCATGCTAATGGGCCAGGAAAGAGGCCTTACCTTAATGTTCAGCTTTGCTTCGATCTCGTCCAATAAATCATAAGGATCACGACCTTCCCTATCCAGTTTATTGATAAAGCAGATGACAGGGGTATTACGCATTCTGCAAACCTCCATGAGCTTCTCCGTCTGCATCTCTACCCCCTTCACGCAGTCGATCACCATGATCACACTGTCTACAGCGGTTAGTGTCCTATAAGTATCCTCTGCAAAATCTTGGTGACCGGGAGTATCCAAAATGTTGATCTTCTTACCCTGATAATCGAAGGCCATTACCGAAGTAGCCACGGAAATACCACGTTGTTTTTCAATCTCCATCCAGTCGGACCGGGCGTGCATTTTTATCTTACTGGATTTTACGGCTCCTGCTGACTGAATGGCCCCGCCAAAGAGTAGTAGCTTCTCGGTTAATGTTGTCTTGCCAGCATCCGGGTGACTTATAATGCCAAACGTTTTACGTTTCTCTATTTCTTGTTGAATAGTCATACTCTTTTCAAAACAAGGTGCAAAGGTACGTCTAAATCCAAAGTTCTAAGTGTTAAGTCCGTAGTTTAGGTGTAGACCGATTTCAAGTCATTAAAAATTTCGAACCTAGAATTTAAAACCTCAAGCTATCCCTGCCATTCTGTCACCAAAATCTGATTGGCACAACCATTGATCATTGGGTAAAACTGAAAATGAGTGTGAATATTAAAGGTATATAAGTAATAACGATCATGGGAAAAATTATTGGAATAGACTTAGGAACTACCAACTCATGCGTTGCCGTAATGGAAGGTAACGAACCGGTTGTCATTCCTAACAGCGAGGGCAGGAGAACTACCCCTTCCATCGTTGGCTTTCTGGATGAAGGAAAAGGCGAACGAAAAGTGGGAGACCCTGCTAAAAGACAAGCAATCACAAATCCACAAAATACCATAAGCTCTGTGAAGCGGTTTATGGGAAAAAAATATACAGAAGTTGGTGAAGAGCTAAAAACAGTTTCTTACAACCTTGAAAAAGGCAACAATGATACTGTTCGCGTAAAAATCGGTGACCGAAATTATACCCCTCAGGAAATATCTGCAATGATCCTTCAAAAAATGAAGTCGACCGCTGAAGATTACCTGGGTACGGAAGTAAAAGAAGCTGTGGTTACGGTACCTGCTTACTTCAATGATGCCGAACGTCAGGCGACAAAAGAGGCCGGACAGATAGCCGGCTTAGATGTAAAAAGGATCATTAATGAGCCTACGGCAGCTGCCTTAGCTTACGGGTTGGATAAGAAAAATGCCGACATGAGGATAGCAGTGTATGACCTTGGTGGTGGTACATTTGATATTTCAGTGCTTGAGTTGGGTGACGGCGTTTTCGAAGTAAAGTCAACCAACGGTGATGTGCACCTTGGAGGAGATGACTTTGACCAGGTGATCATCAATTGGTTGGCTGAAGAGTTTCTTGCTGATGAGAATATTGACTTAAGAAAAGATCCAATGGCTCTTCAGCGTTTAAAAGAGGCAGCTGAAAAAGCAAAAATTGAGTTGTCAAGTTCGACAGAAACGGAGATTAACTTACCCTATATTATGCCGGTAGACGGGGTGCCCAAGCACTTGGTAAGAAAACTTTCAAGAGCCAAATTTGAGCAGCTTGCTGATAACCTGATCAAAAGATCTATGGAGCCTTGTAAACTAGCACTGAAAGATGCTGGTATGAGTGCTTCAGACGTAGATGAAGTAATCCTTGTAGGAGGTTCTACACGTATTCCGAGGATACAGGAAGAAGTAGAGAAGTTCTTTGGTAAAAAACCTTCTAAAGGCGTAAATCCTGATGAAGTGGTGGCGATTGGAGCTGCTATCCAGGGTGGTGTATTAACCGGAGAAGTTCAGGACGTGCTCCTGCTAGACGTAACACCTCTTTCCTTAGGTATCGAAACGATGGGTGGCGTGTTTACAAAGCTTATAGAATCAAATACTACGATCCCTACTAAAAAGTCTGAGACATTCTCAACCGCTGCTGATAGTCAGCCTTCCGTAGAGATACATGTATTGCAAGGTGAGCGACCTATGGCCCGCGATAACCGCACCATCGGAAGATTCCACCTTGACGGTATACCACCCGCTCCTAGAGGAGTGCCTCAAATTGAAGTTACCTTCGATATTGACGCAAACGGTATCCTAAACGTATCTGCGAAAGACAAAGGCACTAATAAAGAACAGAAGATCAGAATTGAGGCTTCTTCCGGCTTAACGGATGAAGAAATCGAAAAGATGAAGCAGGAAGCTCAGGCTAATGCTGATGCGGATAAGGAAGCCAAAGAAAAAGTAGAGAAAGTTAATGCCGCCGATTCATTGATCTTCCAAACTGAGAAGCAACTGAAGGAGTACGGTGAGAAGCTTTCTGACGGAAACAAAACGGCTATTGAAGGTGCTTTAGAAGAGTTAAAGAAAGCACATCAGTCCCAGGACCTGGCAGCTATTGACACGGCCATGGAAGGCCTGAACAAAGCCTGGGAAGGCGCTGCACAAGAAATGTATGCCGCTACCGGTGGAGCAGATGCGGCCCAGGGTGCGCCAAATGCAGGACCAACTGCTGATGCAGGTGGAGCTGCAGATTCAGCGGAAGGTGATGATGTAGCCGATGTTGAATTTGAGGAAGTGGACGATAAAAAATAAGTTCACTGATTGCATATAGATGAAAGAAGGGGCCAAATTGCCCCTTTTTTTATGGATATCTGGTAGATACTCAGATCAATAAAAAATCAGCAACAATTTAAGATGATTATGCCAACATATATTTATATTGTTATTGCTTTAAAGAATATAACTTGAATGAGATTTAAAGCTTCGTAATAGAGTTTAGATCGAAAATTGATACAAACATCTCATTATTTGACACATTCCTTAATTTTGTGTGTTAGCGCAGTATAAGTATTTATCCAAAGTAACGATCAACTATGAGCAGATATAGCGAATACCTGAGAGAGATTGAAGAAAGAAAAGATCAGTCACTTCACCCAAAACCTATTGACGGTTCGGAATTGATAAGCGAAATCATAGAGCAAATCAAAGATTTGGATAATCAGCATAGAAAAGATTCTCTAGAGTTCTTCATTTATAATGTACTTCCTGGTACTACTAGCGCAGCAGGTGTAAAGGCTAAATTTTTAAAGGAAATTATTTTAGGACATGAGATAGTAGAAGAAATCACAACCACATTTGCCTTTGAGCTCTTATCACATATGAAGGGAGGCCCGTCTATTGAGGTTCTACTTGATCTGGCATTGGGAGAAGAAAGCGCGATAGCCACTGATGCAGCAAATGTCTTAAAAACACAGGTCTTCTTGTATGAAGCTGACATGGAGCGCTTGGAAGCAGCTTATAAAGTCGGGAATGAGGTAGCTAAAGAGCTTTTAGAAAGTTATGTAAATGCGGAATTTTTTACAAAACTCCCTGAAGTTGACGAAAAAATAGAGGTGGTAACTTTCATAACCGGTGTTGGTGATATTTCTACCGACTTACTATCTCCTGGAGCAGACGCACACTCAAGATCAGATCGTGAGCTGCATGGACAATGTATGTTTGAGCATGATAAGGAGAAGCAAAATGCGCTGCTTGCTTTACAAGAAAAACATCCGGATAAACGAGTCATGCTCATTGCTGAAAAAGGAACCATGGGCGTTGGGTCTTCCAGGATGTCAGGAGTGAACAATGTCGCTTTGTGGACAGGAATTCCTTCTAGTCCCTATGTACCGTTTATTAATATAGCTCCGGTAATTGCCGGAACAAACGGCATTTCTCCTATTTTTCTAACTACAGTGGGTGTCACTGGCGGTATTGGTATTGATCTTAAAAACTGGGTTAAACAAAAAGATGAGGCAGGAAATACCATTGTAGATGATAACGGCGATGCTATTTTAAAACAAGAGTATTCCGTGGAAACAGGAACACTATTAACGATCAATACCAAAACCAAGAAGCTATATCAAGGTAATAAAGAGCTCAAAGATATTTCTACGGCTTTAACACCACAGAAAATGGAGTTTATCAGAGCCGGTGGTTCCTATGCTGTTGTATTTGGTAAAAAGTTACAGACGCTAGCGGCTAAAATATTGGAGGTAGAAATCCCGCAAGTATATGCCCCCTCAAAAGAGATCTCTATAGAGGGACAGGGATTAACCGCGGTAGAAAAGATCTTCAATAAAAATGCGGTTGGAGTCACTCCTGGAAAAGTATTACATGCGGGTTCTGATGTGCGTGTAGAAGTAAACATAGTCGGTTCACAAGATACAACAGGGCTTATGACGTCACAGGAGTTGGAAATGATGGCTGCTACGGTTATTTCTCCGATAGTTGATGGCGCTTATCAATCAGGGTGTCATACTGCGTCCGTTTGGGACGATAAGTCTAAGGCAAATATTCCAAGGTTGATGAAGTTCATGAATGACTTTGGATTGATTACAGCGCGCGATCCTAAAGGGGAATATCACGCTATGACGGATGTAATTCACAAAGTGCTGAATGACATCACTGTTGATGATTGGGCTATCATTATTGGTGGAGACTCTCACACACGGATGTCTAAAGGAGTTGCCTTCGGAGCAGATTCAGGAACCGTAGCGCTAGCTTTGGCCACCGGAGAAGCTACTATGCCCATTCCGGAATCTGTTAAGGTTACTTTTAAGGGACAGATGCAGGAGTATATGGATTTTCGAGATGTGGTTCACGCCACTCAATCTCAAATGTTAGACCACTTTGGTGGAGAAAATGTTTTCCAGGGTCGTATTATTGAGGTTCATATCGGTAGTCTTCTGGCAGACCAGGCTTTTACTTTCACAGATTGGACTGCCGAAATGAAAGCTAAGGCGTCTATTTGTATCTCCCAAGATGATACTCTTATTGAATCGTTGGAAATTGCTAAAAGCAGAATCCAGATCATGATCGAGAAGGGTATGGATAATGAAAAGCAGGTTCTTCAAGGTCTTATTGACCAAGCGAATAAAAGAATAGCAGAAATCAGGTCAGGAGAAAAACCACCATTGGCCCCTGACGAAAACGCAAAATACTACGCAGAATTTACGGTAGACCTTAGTATCATAGATGAACCTATGATTGCCGATCCTGACGTTCATAACGAAGATGTATCTAAGCGCTACACACATGATACCATCAGAGAACTCTCATTTTATCAGGGAGAAAAAAATGTGGACCTCGGTTTTGTAGGCTCTTGTATGGTTCATAAAGGTGATATCAAGATCGTGTCTAAAATGCTCAAAAACCTTGAAGAAGAGTTCGGCCAAGTGGAATTCAAAGCTCCTTTAGTGGTAACTGCGCCAACTTACAATATAATAGACGAGTTAAAGGAAGAAGGAGACTGGGAGGTACTTCAAAAATATTCAGGATTTGAATTTGATGATGCAGCCCCAAAGGGTGCCGCCAGGACGGAATATGATAATATTTTATACCTTGAAAGACCCGGCTGTAATCTTTGCATGGGTAATCAAGAAAAAGCAGAAAAAGGAGATACTGTAATGGCTACTTCTACCCGGCTTTTTCAGGGACGTGTAGTAAAGGATTCTGATCGTAAAAAAGGTGAATCTCTACTTGCTTCTACCCCGGTAGTGGTACTTTCTGCCATTTTAGGGCGAACACCTACTATTCAAGAATATAAGGTAGCAGTTAAAGACATTAAGCTCACACAATTTGCTCCGCCACTAAAAAAACTAACTTCAACTCAAACACCCGGGCATTTATTATCCTATTAAGTTTCATTCCAAAGCCGTAGACCCGTGTATTTTAGTAAATGTCCTTAGGCTGATGCTAGTCTGCGTTTTCGGATCGGGTAGCATTCAATGGGAATCTTCAACATATGATTGAAGAAAGGGAGAAACATTAGCCGTTTCTACTTCATATTTTTTTTCATGGGTCAGAAATTTGAATTTTAAGTGAGAGCTCACTTGAAATTTAATTCGCCCGTTACACAGTCGTGGTAGTACTGGGCTATTTGCAGGGTATTAACTCAAGTCCCTGCTGGTAATGCGGTGATTAATAGTGGTAGACGTTCTCGGAAGACCCTTTAACGGGCAAGATTTTTTTGGTTCCCTGCCGGCCGGTCAGGCTGGGTTTTTTGATAGATTGCAAAAAATGAACAATCTGTAGATCATTGAGAACCCCGAAATAGATCAAAAACAATGAAATCCGCGGTACGGCATACTCAATGTAGCCGGTAAAAACTTCCATTTTGAGGGGTATAGATGCATTTTACTTGAAAAGGGATTATCAAGAGCGGGCTGAATGAAACAAAACCAAAGCCCATAAGACTAAGTTGAAATAGAGTAAAGGATGCTATTTCCTATCAAGATATTATGAATTTTATATTGTTCTCGATCTTCTAAATCGGCACATTTACGTGCCGCTCAGCATGATAGGAAGACCGTACCAAAGGTCCGGATTCAACATATTTCAATCCTCGGCTCAAACCCTCTTCTTTATAAGCTTCAAATTGATCCGGATGAATAAATTCTGCCACTTCCAGGTGCATCTTAGTAGGTTGTAAATATTGACCCAGCGTCAGAATATCTAAGCCATTTTCAACTAGATCATCCATAGCCTTATGCACTTCGTCTGGTGTTTCTCCTACGCCAAGCATAATACCTGACTTGGTTCGTTTTCCCAACTGTTTAGTCAGTTTGGTTTGCTCAAGACTACGTGAATATTTAGCTTGAGGACGCACCCTACGATACAAGCGCTCTACCGTTTCCATATTATGGGAAACAACTTCTTGCCCACCTTCGATCATTCGGTACAGTGCATCCCAATTACCTTTCACATCCGGTATCAGTGTTTCTATAGTCGTATTAGGAGATAGTTCTTTGGTTTTCACGACTGTCTGATACCATATTTCCGCTCCTCTATCCTTTCTCTCGTCACGATTCACTGAGGTAATAACCGCATGTTTTACTCCCATTAATTTTATGGCCTCTGCCACGCGTTGCGGTTCTTCTTCATCGTACTCTGGCGGACGACCGGTAGCTACAGCGCAAAAAGAACATCCACGAGTACAAACATTACCCAGAATCATAAAAGTGGCCGTACCTGCTCCCCAACATTCACCCATGTTAGGACAGTTCCCGCTTTCGCAAATGGTATGTAATTTATGCTGATCAACCAGCTTACGAACATTAGCGTACTCCTTCCCTACAGGTAGCTTTACGCGTAACCAATCGGGCTTCCTTTTTTGCTTTTCCTTTTCCGATACAACAGGTAGTTCAATCATCCCCTAAGCGTTTGTGATTTAACAAAATTAGGAATTTATAGTTTCGAATTTGACCCTTCCAAAAACTATCTACGAGTACCGTAGAAGAGCGTAATAAAAGCTGTAGGAAATATAGCCCTATTAGACGTAGCCGACATCAATTCAATCTCTTGTGTGTAAGCATCTATCAAAAACCCTGCTTCGAAACCTGTAACGTTATTCTTTGACGTTCCCAGCTCAAAACTTAATGAAGTTTTAAAATTAGCCCCTAATCTAAGCTTTGATTCTGTCACTCCCTGTAAAATGTAACCTGATCCAAGTATGGTCTGACTTATGGACGGATCATAAGGCACACGCCTACTGTTAAACTGATCCAAGCCTATTTCCACATAGTAAGGTGCTAAAAGACCTAAAGATGGTCCAATGGCCGCGTTAAGCTTTATTTCTACGCCTTGTTGGGGCGCCTTTTTAAAAAGTATCATCTCTCGCCCATACTGAAATCTCAGAGCATATAAATAGTTGAGCTTCCCTAAAATGTAACTATTGGTTCCCGAGTTTATACTTACTCGAAATTCCTGCGGGTGCTTAACATTCATAACTTCCAACCCGTAGCTTTGGAACAGTTTGTCATTTATTTTGAAGGATTTACGCAGAACGAAACCTCCGATCAATCCTCCAGCAGTGTTCTTGTTAATGCCCCATATAAATTCGGTCTGGTAATCATCAACATCGCGATTCTGCGCCGTTAAGCCTGCAGAAACTACACAAAACAATAAGGCAATAATGGTTATTTTGGACCTCATAAATGACTAATATGGATTGTAATTTACCAATATACTCCTAGTAACGCAAAGGGGTAATAGATAGTTTGGGAGTTTATAAGCTACATATGTAGCCCTAAGTAAATTCTTTTAAGTCTTGAAAGTTGATTCCCATATGAGAGTCATCATATACCGCTTGACCATCTTTGAGAATAATTACCTGAGGCGACTCATGGGGTACACCATAAGACTTCGCCACTAGATTAGATATCTCACGATTCTTAATTAGATCTAGGATATAAGGCTTCATTGACCCCACCTCAGCTTGGTTCCAGGAGCGCTCAATGCGATCCAACACCATACTACTAATAGGACAGCGCGTACTATGTTTAAAAAGTAGTACAGGATACTGCTCCGACTCTGCCCTTAATTCATCGATTTTATCAATAGTGTTTACTTCTGTCCAATCCATAATTAGTCATACCAGAGCCCTTGCTCTCCTTTATCAAACCTTGGTTTCCTTACCTTTTCTTTGAGGTGTTTCGGCTGGTTTTCATTCTTTTTAAACAACTTAGCCCACAAAAGATTCAATTTGAACAGACCTTTTTTGAATTCATTGGAATCATCTTTACCATTATCGTACTTGAAGCTGGGATGCCTATTTTTGATGTACTTTCTTGACATTTTAAGGTTGCCTTGATAATTACTCGCTTGAATAGCTGCTCGTGAGGGACCAATGCCTTTTAAAGCATTATCTGCAGCGTGGGGCTTCTTCGTATATCTCTTGGCTAAGCGTGTTCTTCCCTGAAAATCTGCTCCTTTTCTGCTATCACGGGTGGGTGCTATACCCTTTAATGCTTCATCAGCTGAATTAGGATTTTTTGTGTAACGCCACGTACGTTTGATATTACCTTGATAATTTCCCCTCTTTTTATAATTACTATTTGGAGCTCTTACCTTCAATGATTCATCAGCGGCCGCTTTATTCTTTACATATCCTGTTCTTCTTTTGTTAAAACCTTGAAAATTTGCACTTAAACGGTCGTTTTTAGCCGGTTCTCGTATCTTAAGTGACTCCTTAACGGCATTTGGATTCTTTTTGTAGTCAAATTTCCTTTTTTGTTCACCTTTATACTCAGAAGCATAGCCATCATATTTGCCCCGTACCATCTGCTTGGTTCTTCCTGTAAATTCAGCTGCACGCTTAGCTTCCCTGGAAGGAAGAGTAGACTTTCTTTTCGACCTGCCTTTCCAGGCTGCCACATTAAAGTCTTGAAAAGTAAGCCGGTCTTTGGTAGTAGGTTTATTGTTATTATTCCAGTTATTACGACTGATGGAACCCCCTCCTTTTGCTGGCCTATACCCTTTGAGATTTCCTTGAAAACGTGCTATATTATTATCTAGCCGTGTAGGCCCTTTGCCTAAGATAGGTTTACCACTATTATTCCAGTTATTTCGGCTTACCGTACCTCCACCTTTCACCGGTTTGCCTCCCTTAACATTACCCTGAAAGCGTAAAATACGATTATCAAGCTGAGTGGCTCCCTTCCCTCTAACTGGCCTTCCTTGGTTATTCCAATTATTACGAGCTACCGAGCCGCCACCTTTATTCTTATTCTGGATGCGCTGCCCTGCAATTTCCGCTCGCTTGCCAGTGGTTTTGTAACCACCTCCTTTTAACATTCCTCTGTAAGCGCGGTCACCTCTTTGCTTTCGCTTAGGATATGGTTGAAATTGGGCACCTTTGAATTTCGCCCCTCCACTGGTTCTTATCCTCAATTTATGCCCGGAAATGTCTTTGTTCCAAGCCCGTTCCGATGGTTTAGTGGCCGTTTGAAAGCCTCCTTTCATTCTACCGCGGTAAGGTCTATCATTTATTCGACTTTTACTACTGTAACGTGTGGGAGACGGCTTCTGAATAATTGGGCGATCTGTAGTTCGCTTAGTTCTGAATGTTCTCCCGGTAATATCTCCTTTAAATGCTTTTTCCCAGGGAGTCTGCCTCCTGAAAGCAGAGTATGGGCTCCTGCCTTTTCGGATACGATTGGTTCCGGAAACCGATCTGGGGACAATACGAGTTCTTTTTCTTGGCCTTTCAGGGTCTCTGGTAATTGACCTGGCCGAACCCGGAAAGCGCTGATACCTATTTTTACGTGTAAAAGTAATTTTTCTTGACCTTGTGGAAATGGCGCGTCCTTGAGCATTTCCGCGCCACGCACGCTCACCTCTTTTAGAAGCTGTCATAAATCCACCAGTGGCCCGTGCCGCACGTTCATTAGGCCTTCTCGAAAATCTTGGCGCAACATTCCGAGCTCTAAATCTGGATTTTTCACCACCTCTAGGGGCACCAGCGTAAGGGTTGGGCCTTGCCTTAGCCGCATTAGACGGACGTGGCGATATTTTAGTCACTACTTTTCTGCCGGTAATATCACCCCTAAAGGCTTTCTCTCCTTGTCGGTTTCTGGTTTTAAAACGGGTTGCCCTTAAACTACGTTTATTAGATTTGCCTTTATCTCCTCTGCGTTTTAACCTGCGATTTGACTTGTTTTTACGCTCATTCTGTCTTTCTAGCTTTGATTTACCCTCTTGTGCATAGACCGCACCTGGCACCGAAACCACTATTACACCGATAAATACTATAAAGCATAGTACCTTAATCAGTTTTTTTCGAATATACGTTATGTCCGAAACTAGAGTCAAAATCAGAGAGTAGGCTTAAAGAATAGCTATCCGTTTAGTTAAACGAAGCAAATTAACTAAAATTCCATCAAATGCTTAATCTTTTCAGCCAGGCGCGCTTTTGGCAGAAAATGATCTTCTAGTGTAGATGCAAATGGCACCGGTGTATCCAGGCTACCCACTCGCATAACCGGAGCGTCTAAATCCTTAAAACAGTGTTCAGATATCCAAGCGCTTATTTCTGCACCTATACCACCGGTCAGGCAATCCTCGTGTACAATAAGTACCTTATTCGTTTTTTTGACAGAAGATAGCACAGTTTCCTGATCCCAGGGGAGTAAGGTTCTGAGATCAACTATATCGGCACTTACCGTTAAGTTTTTGGTCACTTCCATCGCCCAATGAACACCCATGCCATAGGTAATGATTGAAATATCACTTCCCGATTCTACCAATGCAGCTTTACCCACCTCAGTGGTATAATAATCATCAGGAATCTCATCTGATAGAGAGCGATAAAGGGCTTTATGCTCAAAATAGAGATAAGGATTGGGGTCTTCAACCGCGGCAGCCAATAAACCTTTGGCATCTCTCGGGTTCGAGGGATAAACAATTTTTAATCCCGGAGTATGAAAAAACCAGGCCTCATTAGACTGGCTGTGGAATGGACCCGCACCTACCCCAGCACCAGTAGGCATTCTAACTACTACGTCAGCATTTTGACCCCAGCGATAGTGGGACTTTGCCAGGTTATTAACGATTTGGTTAAATCCGCAGGTTACAAAATCAGCAAACTGCATCTCCACTACGGATTTTTGCTTTTTAATAGATAAACCCAGACCAATTCCTACTATGGCTGATTCGCATAAGGGCGTATTTCTAATCCGATCTTTACCAAACTTCTGGGCGAAACCCTCCGTAATCTTAAATACACCACCATAATCCGCCACATCTTGCCCCATGATTATCAATTCCGGATACTTTTGAAGGCTTTGTGCCAAACCATCGGAGATAGCATCCACAAATCGTTTGGAGGTAGCTTTGTTCGATGTTGGATGAATAACCTCTTGATTGTGAGCAAAATATGCATCATCAATATCATCAGCACCCGGCTGCGGCATCGGTTGAGCGTAGGCTTTCTTTAACCCCACCTCAATGTCATTTTGAATGGCTATTCTCTTTTTATTGATCCAGGAGGAGGTAATTACTTTTTCTTTGAGCAAGAACCGTTCATAGTTTTCTACAGGGTCTTTAGCGGCCCAGTATTCCATCAGTTCCTTAGGTACGTATTTAGTCCCACTGGCTTCCTCATGTCCGCGCATCCGGAAAGTCAGCGCTTCTATCATTACAGGTCTGGGCCTTCTTCTGATATCCTGAACCACTTCTTTGATGGTACTGTAGACATCCAATACGTTATTTCCATCTACAATTACCCCATCTATGCCGTAGCCGGGACACTTGTCTACAAAATTTTTGAATTTGAATTGTTCAGAGCTTGGAGTGGAGAGACCATACCCATTATTTTCGATCACAAAAATCACCGGCAGGTCCCAAACCGCTGCTACGTTCAACGCCTCATGAAAGTCACCTTCGCTGGCTCCGCCATCCCCGGTAAATACCAGCGTGGCCTTCTTCTGCTTCTTCAATTTGGTAGCGAGTGCTATCCCATCGGCGACCCCCAGTTGCGGACCCAAATGCGAGATCATGCCTACGATATGATGCTCATTTGTGCCAAAATGAAAAGAACGGTCTCTGCCTTTGGTAAAACCAGATCTCTTTCCCTGAAATTGTGCAAACAAACGATCATAAGGAACCTGTCGCGATGTAAAAACGCCTAAGTTCCGATGCATAGGCAGTATATATTCCTCTGCGTTAAGCGCATAAGTTGCTCCTACCGAAATTGCCTCCTGACCTATTCCCGAAAACCATTTGCTGATCTTTCCTTGACGCAGCAAAATCAACATTTTTTCCTCTATCATCCGGGGTCTTAAAAGACCTTCGTAGATATCTTTTAGAAGCTTATGGGAATAGTTCTTCCTATCGAACTGCATGCACAAAAATTTCGAACAAAATTAAAATATTGGTACTAAGCTCAAAGTGTACCTATCTTTTTATTTTTGGCTTCTTATGATTGAATTCAAATCATTCTATTTGGATAACGGACTTCAGGTTATAGTACACGAAGACACGAATGTGCAAACCGCTGTTATTAATCTACTTTATGACGTGGGCTCAAAAGATGAAGACTCTGAGTTAACAGGATTCGCGCATTTGTTTGAGCATCTTATGTTCGGTGGTTCTAAGCACATCCAAAATTTCGATGAGGAACTTCAAAGAGCCGGAGGAGAAAATAATGCTTTTACCAGTCCGGACATAACAAATTACTACATGACCTTACCACCCCAAAACCTGGAAACTGGCTTTTGGTTAGAATCTGATAGAATGCTTAGCCTCTCTTTTGACCCCAAGGTGTTGGAAGTGCAGCGTAGTGTAGTGATGGAAGAATTTAAGCAACGATATTTAAACCAACCTTACGGTGACCTTTGGTTAAACCTTAGGCCCCTCGCCTACAAAAAGCATCCCTACCAATGGGCTACCATAGGTAAAGACATCAGTCATATTGAGAAAGTGACCATGAATGATGTAGAATCATTTTTTCATAAGCATTACGCACCTGATAACGCCTGTCTGGTAGTGGCAGGAAATGTTACATATGAAGAAGTAAAAAGGCTCAGTGAAAAATGGTTTGGAGAAATCCCTGCCTCTAAAAGAGGTAGGAGAAATTTATCAAAAGAACCTGATCAAACGGAGCGAAGAACGGCAACCCTGGAAGGAAAAGTTCCCCAGGATAGCTTTACAATGGCATTTAAGACTCCCGGTAAATTCGAACCTGCATACTATGCCTCAGATTTAGTGAGCGATGTTTTAGGTAGAGATAAATCATCCCGGTTACACACTAAGCTGGTACGAGATGAAAAACTCTTTACGAATATAAATGCGTACATAACTGGTTCCAACGATCCTGGATTATTGGTGATAAGCGGAAAAGTAAGTCAGGGTGTTGATATTAATAACGCAGAAAAAGGTGTCAATGAAGTGATCAACAGCATGGTTTCGGGAATCTCAGAAGAAGAATTGCATAAAGTGAAAAATCAGGCTGAATCAGCATTGATCTTCAGCGATATGGAAGTATTAAATAGAGCTATGCGCTTGGCTACGGCCTCACTTTCTGGTAATGTTAATCTGGTAAATGAAGAAGCAGCAAAAATAAATGCAGTATCCCTTGATGATATTAATGAACAGGCAAAGGCCATTCTGGATATCAATAAGGCCAACGTACTTTACTATCATTCTGAAAACTAATATGCTGAAAATAAGAACAGGTTTAGGTTATGACGTTCACCAGCTACAAGAAGGTGCGGACTTTTGGTTAGGAGGCATCAAAGTGGATCACACAAGAGGTGCGGTAGGACATTCAGATGCCGATGTATTAATTCATGTCATCTGTGACGCTCTTTTGGGTGCTGCGAATATGCGGGATATTGGCTATCATTTTGCGGATACAGATGCAAAATACAAAGGTATTGACAGTAAGATACTGATGAAAGAGGTAGTGCAACTCATATCCCAGGCTGGCTGGACTATCGGGAACATCGACTCTACCGTATGTTTACAAAAGCCCAAAATAAACCCTTTCATTCCACAAATGAAGTTATGCCTGGCAGAAGTCATGGATATTCCTTTAGAAGATATATCCATCAAAGCCACCACCACGGAGAAACTAGGTTTTGTAGGTAAAGAAGAAGGTGTCTCTGCCCTGGCTTCTGTTCTTATTATTAAACAATAGAATACAGTGCAACTCCAGCTCATTACTACTGAAGATGGTTCACACTCACTTTATGTACCCGAGCTAAAGGAGACTTATCATTCTTTTCACGGAGCACTTCAGGAATCTGTACATGTTTTTATTAATCGAGGACTTACCGATTATCTAAAAAACATACAAAAGCGACCTATTCACATTCTGGAGGTAGGGTTAGGAACAGGCTTAAACGCCTTATTGGTTGCAGATTGGGCGGCAGAAAATGAAGTGTTGGTCTCCATGACTTCTCTGGAAGCTTATCCCATTGCCCCTGCCCTCGTTCAAGAATTTAACTATCCGGATCTGTTAGATCGTACTGTTGCGAAAGAGTGGTTCAATTCTATCCATGAGTTACGCTGGGAAAAAACAAAAGAAATTCACTCCTACTTTCAGTTGCATAAAAAACACATTACCCTGGAAGAAGCAGTACTTCCTGCCAGTGAATTTCAAATTGTATTTTTTGATGCTTTTGCACCCAGCAAACAGCCCGAGTTATGGAGTAAACAAATGTTACAGAAAGTTTACAATTCACAAACAGATCATTCCTACTTTGTGACTTATTCTGCTAAAGGTCAATTGAAGCGCGATCTCAGAGAGCTTAATTACATGGTGGAAACACTTGATGGTCCGCCAGGAAAAAAAGAAATGGTGCGAGCGGTAAAATTTAAGCACTAATATATTCTGTCGAAACCGTTTACAGTTTAAAATTTTTAAAACAAACCACCTGTTTATTAACAAATTTTTATTTCTGCCATCCTAACATTCGTTAGGATGTTACTTTATCGCTGTTTCATTCAAAATTATTTAATTAACTTTAATATTCTGTAAGAGGTTTTAGTGCCTCCTATGGATGTTTTTGCTGTCTTTGAAATGATATGAAAATAGTGAGTAAAGGGCTTTACACACCTGAGTTGGAGCATGACGCATGTGGTATAGGGTGTATTGCGAATATTGATGGGAGTAAGACTAATGGGATCATTCAAGATGCCATAGACATGCTTGAAAACATGGAACATCGGGGGGGAACCGGTGCCGATCCAGAAACAGGTGACGGTGCGGGTGTAATGATTCAAAATCCGCATAAATTCCTTGCTGAAGAGTGTCTGGAGCTTGGCTTCAATTTACCGGAATTCGGCTATTACGGTGTAGGTATGCTATTTTTCCCGACCATAAAATCCGTCCGGGAGGAATGCCGGACTGTATTAGAAAAATTTGCCGGTGAATTAGGGTTTGAAGTCATAGGATATAGAAAAGTACCTGTCGATTCTAATGTGCCAGGGTCGGGCGCAAAAAAGGTAGAACCGGTAATAGAGCAGATCTTTTTAAAGCACAATGAAGCGATTTTTGACGACCTGGAAAGGAAACTTTTTATACTTCGTAATTACTCTACGCATCACATTGGGCATCATGTATCCGGGAACAACGGTGATTTTTATATCCCGAGCCTATCCTATAAATTAATGGTATATAAAGGTCAGCTGCGTACAGACCAGCTACGACCTTATTATTACGATCTTCAAAATGATAAGCTAACCAGTGCATTAGCTTTAGTGCATTCCAGATTTTCTACCAATACCTTTCCCAACTGGAAGCTGGCCCAGCCTTTTAGGTACATCGCGCATAATGGCGAGATCAATACCATCAGAGGTAATGTTACTAAAATGAAATCGAAGGAAGCCATTATGGAGTCGTCTCTCTTTACTGAAGATGAACTGGCTAAATTACTTCCGGTGACTGACCCTGATCACTCTGACTCTGCCAACCTGGATGCCTTAGTTGAGATGTTAACGGTGAGCGGTAGGTCCTTACCTCATGTCATGATGATGTTAGTGCCGGAAGCCTGGCAGGATAACAAGCTGATGGATGGTGATAGAAAGGCATTTTATAAGTACCATGCTTCGCTGATGGAACCTTGGGATGGGCCGGCTGCCTTGGTGTTTAGCGATGGGAAAATGATCGGAGCTACCCTAGACCGGAACGGCCTGCGTCCATCACGCTTCTGTATTACAAAAGACGGCAGGTTGATCATAGCCTCAGAAGCAGGTGCTCTACCGGTCAGACCTGATAATGTCGTATCTAAAGGGCGAATGCAACCGGGTAAAATGCTGATTGCCGATCTTGAAAAAGGGAAGGTAGTTTATGATGAAGAAATCAAATCTCAGATCAGCTTAAAACAGCCGTATGGAAAGTGGATTAAAGAACATCGGGTGAAGCTCAGGAATTTATCCTCACCTAAAATTAATTCCTCTTATGAATCACACACGCTAACTACACGTCAAAAAGCTTTTGGGTATACTTCGGAAGACCTCAAAGTAATATTAGCCCCTATGGCCATCTCAGGAATAGAACCTGTGGGATCCATGGGTGCAGATACGCCGATAGCTGTATTATCTAACCAAAGCCAGCATATCTCTAATTACTTTAAGCAACTTTTTGCTCAGGTAAGTAACCCACCTATCGACCCTATCCGCGAACGCATGGTGATGTCATTATTCACCAGAGTGGGTAAAAGTTTAAACATCCTGGATGAAACACCAGAACATACCAAGCAGGTACATATCTCACAGCCGGTTTTACTTGATACCGACCTGGAAAAGTTCAAAAACTTACAGTCTATCGGTTTTGACTTTGCCGTTATCGATGCGCAATTTAATTCAGATGGTCAGAAAGGGAGACTTGAAGAGGGTCTAACAAAAATTTGTGATGAAGCAGAAGCTGCCATCCGTGAAGGTAAAACGATCCTGATCATTTCCGATCGTAAAATAGATATTCATCATGCTCCAATACCGTCTCTTTTAAGTACTGGAGCGATTCATCAGCACTTAGTAAGAAAGAATCTCAGAACCAAGGCAGGAATTTTGATTGAAGGTGGAGATATCCGAGAAACTCATCATTTTGCTACCATTATCGGTTATGGAGCAAGTGCTATCAATCCCTACTTAGCCTTAGAGACTATCCACAATATGAATGTAAAGGGGCTTTTGGAAAAAAAGGTCACTGATGATGAAGCCTTTGCTATGTACCAAAAAGCGATAGGTTATGGGTTACTCAAGATATTATCTAAGATGGGTATCAGCACCCTTCAATCGTATCAATCAGCCCAAATTTTCGAAGCGTTAGGCATTAGCAAAAGAGTAGTAGATAAATGCTTCACGGCTACTATATCACGAATTGAGGGATTAGATTTTGATGGACTCGCCAAAGAGGTCTTGGTCAGGCATAGAGCTGCATTTGCAGTTGATTCCTCCGTACGAGAAACTTTAGAGGTAGGTGGTGTCTACCAATGGAAACATCGCGGTGAAAAGCATCTCTTTAATCCTGAAACCATTCATCTTTTACAGCACAGTACGCGTACCAATGATTATGAAAAATATAAAAAGTACGCTGAAAAGATCAATGATCAAACGCGTAATGCGCTCACACTCCGGGGCTTATTAGAATTCCGTAACCGAGCTCCCATTCCGATAGAAGAGGTAGAGCCTAAAGAGCATATATTTAAGCGATTCGCAACAGGAGCTATGTCTTTTGGGTCCATTTCCCACGAGGCACATTCTACCTTAGCCGTAGCCATGAACAGGATAGGGGCTAAAAGTAATAGTGGTGAAGGCGGAGAAGATGAAATTAGATTTGAGCGCAAAGCCAACGGAGACTGGGAGCGATCAGCCATTAAACAGGTAGCCTCCGGCCGATTTGGAGTAACCAGTTATTACCTTACGAACGCTGACGAGCTCCAAATAAAAATGGCTCAAGGGGCCAAACCGGGTGAAGGCGGACAACTTCCAGGGCATAAAGTGGATGAATGGATCGGGCGTGTTAGACATTCTACTCCTGGCGTAGGGCTTATTTCGCCTCCTCCCCATCACGATATTTATTCTATTGAAGATTTAGCCCAGCTTATTTTTGATTTGAAAAATGCCAACCGTAAAGCGCGAGTCAATGTAAAACTTGTAAGTGAAGCAGGTGTAGGTACCGTGGCAGCTGGTGTTTCCAAAGCGAATGCGGATGTAGTGCTTATTTCAGGAGCAGACGGCGGTACAGGGGCCTCTCCCATTAGCTCCATTCGCCATGCAGGATTGCCCTGGGAGTTGGGACTTGCAGAAGCGCACCAAACCTTAATAAAAAATAATTTAAGAAGTCGTATAACCGTTCAAACTGATGGACAAGTGCGCACAGGCCGTGATCTGGCCATAGCTACACTTTTAGGTGCCGAAGAGTGGGGTGTATCTACCGCGGCACTGGTGGTGGAGGGCTGTATCATGATGCGTAAATGTCATTTGAACACTTGTCCCGTAGGTATTGCCACTCAGAATCCTGAATTGAGACAGCTTTTTACGGGTGATGCTGACCATGTGGTCAACTTTTTCGAGTTCCTGGCCGAAGATCTTAGGGAAATTATGGCTTCGCTCGGTTTCAGAACTATCAACGAAATGGTAGGTCATACAGAGATTTTGCGGTTCAGAAATGACATTAATCATTGGAAATACCGGGACTTAGACCTTACCCCTATTCTTTACAAAGAATACATGCCTAGTAATATAGGGACCTACAAACAAATCGAGCAGGATCATGAAATGGATGAAGTGCTGGATTGGGCGTTGGTAGAAATGGCTAAACCTGCTTTTGAAAGGTTATCTAACGTTAAAAAACATTTTCCCATCAAAAATACAAATCGGTCTGTAGGTGCTATTCTGTCAAACGAAGTAAGCAAAGAATTTAAAGGGCAGGGACTACCTGACGATACAATCCATTACTTATTCGAAGGTTCTGCCGGCCAAAGCTTTGGGGGTTTTTTAGCTCCGGGAATTACATTTGAGCTTCAGGGAGAAGCTAATGATTACTTTGGTAAAGGACTAAGCGGAGGTAAAATGATCGTTTATCCGCACGGCAATGCTGACTTTATCGCTAAAGACAATATTATAATTGGCAACGTAGCTTTCTACGGAGGCACTAAAGGAAAAGCTTTTATTAACGGCATGGCTGGTGAGCGCTTTGCGGTACGCAATTCAGGAGTAGAAGCAGTGGTAGAAGGTGTTGGTGACCATGCTTGTGAGTATATGACGGGTGGATACGTTACTGTACTTGGCCCCACCGGTAAAAACTTTGGTGCAGGTATGAGTGGTGGCATTGCTTATGTACTTGACGTGAATGGAAATTTCGATACACTATGCAACCCCGGAATGGTTTCGCTTGAAACCCTGGAAGAGGAAGATGTGGTGAAGCTAAAATCTATGATTGAGGAGCATGCCCGGGTTACCAATAGTGCCTTAGCCAAAGAACTATTGAAAAACTGGTCGGCAGCTCTGCCTAAATTCATTAAGGTAATGCCCGATGATTATAAAGCAGTGTTGCAAGCAAGACAGGAAAAAATCAAAGTGGCAGTATAATGGGACAGAAGGACGGATTTTTACAGTTTAAGAGAGAACTACCCAGATCACGGAGTGCTGAAGAACGGATAAGTGACTACAAGGAGATCTACAAAGAGTTTCCGATTAAAAGTACTAAACAGCAAGCCGCCCGCTGTATGGACTGCGGTGTGCCATTTTGCCACAGCGGGTGCCCACTGGGCAATATTATCCCGGAATTTAACGATGCGGTATATAATGAAAAGTGGGACGAAGCGGCACATATACTGTTGTCAACCAATAATTTCCCGGAATTTACAGGAAGAATATGTCCGGCACCTTGTGAGGCTAGCTGTGTTCTAGGCATCAATAAGCCACCAGTGGCTATTGAACATATCGAAAAAACAATAGTAGAACAGGCCTTTGCAAAAGGATATATTAAACCAGTAGTTCCTGAACATCGTACAGGGAGAAAAGTGGCTATTATCGGTAGCGGACCTGCAGGTCTGGCTTGCGCACAGCAATTGAATAAAGCAGGACACTGGGTAACCGTTTTTGAGCGAGAAAACCGAATTGGAGGATTACTCCGTTACGGTATCCCAGATTTTAAACTGGAAAAATGGGTAGTTGAGCGCCGAGTGGACATCATGAATCAAGAGGGTATTCGATTTAGGGTAAATGCTAACGTTGGGGTAAACGTAAATCCGAAAGAACTCATGGAGGACTTTGATGCCGTAGTCATCTGCACCGGAGCCACTGTGCCCAGAGACCTACCCATACCAGGTAGAGAAGCACGAGGCATCCATTTTGCCATGGATTTTCTGACCCAGCAAAATAAAGTGGTTTCAGGTGATTCTATCGCTGATCAAATCCTGGCTAAAGACAAGCATGTGGTGGTGATTGGTGGAGGCGATACGGGCTCCGACTGTATTGGCACCTCTCACCGCCAAGGTGCTAAATCCGTAACCCAATTAGAGCTATTACCTAAACCCTTAAACCAGAGAACACACCAAGACCCGTGGCCATTATGGCCAATGACATTGCGTACGTCAAGCTCACACGAAGAGGGTGGTGATCGTGAATGGTCCATTTTAACCAAGGAGTTTATCGCTAATACTAGCGGAGAAGTGGAAAAAATCAAGTTGGTACATATAGAATGGTTTACCAACGAGCAAGGCATCCGTACTTTCAGAGAAGTACCCGGCTCAGAGCATGAGATCAAATGTGACTTGGCACTACTTTCTATTGGATTCTTATCACCCGAAAAGAGTTTACTTAACCAGTTGGGCCTTGCTCCGGATGGTAGAGGAAACGTTTACACTAATGAATATCACTCGAATATCGATAAGATCTTTGCGGCGGGTGATGCGCGAAGAGGTCAGTCACTGGTAGTCTGGGCGATTTCCGAAGGACGAGAAGCCGCTGTGGCGGTTGATAAATTCCTGACCGGTTCAAGTAACCTGGAATCTAAGGAAATTGGGTTTATGGCCTTAGAGAAGGAGGGATAAGTTTCTTGATGTAAGTCCATCATCCCCGGACTTGATCCAGAGCCTCGAAGTCAGGAGCTGCTCTCCTCAAGATCGCTGGTCAAGCCCGGGAATTTAAATACTATTTTGATTACAGCGAGATTCCTGCCTACGCAGGAATGATGGAACGGCGAAAGGTCAGCAAATCTTCGTTGTTTTTTCTGTAAAAAAGCTACTTATCTCCTTCCTCACGCTCTCTTGTTTCATCGCTTACCCCAAAACATTTAGGGAGCTTGGGAAGAAAAAATGACCAATGAAAACAATCAGGAAGTTAGAAATGTAGTTATTATCACGGAGAGCTACCAACTACAATGCTAAGACAGGTGCTTTGCTCTTTACGGATCATACGTCAAGTATGTGATCAGGTTTGATTCAACGCCATTTGGAAATGCTTTTAGCTTGGCCAGACCTCACTATTTTAATATCTTACATGTGTCTTGGTGCACTTAGGCCGTGTACATGCGCTAGGTGGCATGAAAGAAAAGATGAAAGAAATTGAAGCATACAATAGTTTGAAACTTCAGAAGTTGAAAATTGAAGATGTTTCCATTGGACTAAGACAGGTCGGAAAGGGGAAAAATTTAATTTTTATCCATGGTTTTCCCACTCACGGATATACCTGGAGAAAAATAATACCTGAACTATCCAAGTATTTCAAATGCCATATTTTAGACTTACCAGGGCTTGGAGATAGCGAATGGACAAACAAAACTGATTTTAACAGTAAATCTCAAGCGCGATACATCAGTAAGTTGTTGGAAAAAATTGGTGCAGACACATATAGTTTAATTGCACATGATTCCGGAGCAACTATCGCGAGGTATATGGCCTTAAAAGAGAAAGAAAAAATTGAAAATCTCATCCTCATAAATACGGAAATTCCAAACCACCGACCGCCATGGATCCCGTTTTATCAGAGCATTGGACTATTGCCTATGGTACTAGCCATAATTAGAAGTTTATTAAATCAAAAGTGGTTCCTTAAATCATCGATGGGTTTTAAAGAATTATATACAGATAAGTCCATGTTGGATATTGAATCTAATATTTCTCCATATATAAATCCTGTTATCAGCTCGCATGCAAAAGCAATTGGTGCGTTTAAGTATCTTAAAGGAATTGACTGGAAACTAGTGGATGAATTCAAACACTTACACAAAGAAATAAAGTCAAGAACTCTATTTTTATGGGGTGAAAACGACAAAACATTTCCTATTAAGTTGGGGAAGCAAATGATAAATCAATTTAGTGTAGAAACTGAGTTTGTCACTATTAAAAATGCCTCTTTATTACCTCACGAAGAAAGGCCAAATGAAGTAATAAGCGCAATACTAAATTTTGTGAAAAAAGAATCTGACAGCTAATAAGAAATATGGCAGTTAACTATTTTTTTTAAAATGAAAATTTATTCGACAAACTACTTTAACACTTTTATAGAGGTTGCTGAGGATACCAAAGCAGACAGCGGAAGAAATCCACCCGCAAAGGATAAAAAAACTGTTGCGGAGATGCAATTTGAAATGGTTGATAATAACCCCTAAAAATACACGTCTGATGACGTTTTCTTTCAGGTTTTTGCAAATAGAAAAAACTTAACAAAAACAGAATATAAACAAGCACGAGAACACTTTTTTTCTAAAGGGCAACCCTGCTTCCGAGCATCACCTTTGACAAAAATTTACGGATTTGGAATTCATAGCGATAGTAGTGGAAAAGTGGCTTTATTTGGAATGGAAACTAATGAGTACCAACAATTTTTAGCTGACGACAAAACTAAAAAGGTGAAAGCAATGAAATCAAGAAAATGAAAAAGACAAAACCCTAAGTGCTAACAACATCAATAAGTAATCACTTCTTCAGCCTTCTTTTTTTCTACTTCTGGTCTATCGGGCTAACTGATGCGCAAACTATTTTTACAGATAACAGGGATGGTTCAAAATATGATATCATAAAAATCGGTAATTATTTATGGTTTCAAGAAAACCTGAGATTTGTTACTCCTACCAGCTGGTGTGCTGAAAACCCTAATTCAACGGCTTGTATTGATAATAATTTTTACTATCCCACAGACCTTATCAGCATTTGCCCTCAAGGTTGGCGAGTTGCTAAATGGACCGAATACAAGAAGGCCATCAAAACCATTGAAAAATATTATAACCTAAATATTGAGTTTATCTCAGGAAAAGCTCCACTGTATAAAGAATTGGCACTAGACGCTGAAAGTATTAGTGGCTTGACACTTTTAAATGATACTACGTTTCTCAATATGACGGCTACGGGCTGGATCGAAGGTGACAAATGGAAGCGTCAAAATCAATCTAACCAATGGATCGTACACAGTATATCAAATACTCCTCAGCCACACCTTCACATTACGCCCGAACGAATTATTATGCATTCTCATGGCCATAATGTTCTTGATAAACCGAAGAAATTAAGGCGATTTTCAGTGAGGTGTATTAAATGTCTGGGGGATTGAGCTATATAATTAAGCGGTACTTGCTCACAAACCTTTCCTTAAATATGTTCAACTTTCTATTGAAGGCAACAACGAAGTATTTTCTAATGTAGAACCCATTACCATCTCCAACTTACAAATCCTGCGGGTTGGCCATTATCCTATTTAAGGATTCATACCATTGCCAAAGTCGGTATCGTTACGTACTGTGCTGATCAGTGTTGTGAAAGAGCATTCTAATGAGCGGTACAGATTTTGGTTTCCTCTTTACCGTGCTTCCAATAATTTTCTGAACCTCTTAATCTCAGATTCGAAATACTCTTTATCGTACTCATTTTCAGGGTAACGTCTCATGATCGATTCGAGTGTATCAATAGCCGGCTGATAGAATTCTTGTTCTTCCTGAGCCATCGTCATCAAACTAAGTGTATTCGGATCGTTATGTTTGGTGCCAAGAAAGTATGCGAGTTCAAAGGCTTCAGTATAAAGGCTATCTCCTATTACTTTTCTTACGAAATAATAATCGTCATAGTCCCCCCAGGCATGAAACATAGCCGTGTCTAACGTTATAGTTTCAAATTGTTTTCTCAGATCTTCTATGCCGCTTTCTTTCAGTATACCTAGAAGCGTATCCATAGGCACGAGCCTGGGCTCACTGGCAAGTACGATCTCATAGCGATCATAAACAAGTGTAGCATTGGGTGGAATGGCATCACCTGCCCCCTTGTCACCATAAGCTATGGAGTCCGGCAAAATGGCCAATACATTGTCGCCCTCACGCATCAGTAACGCCATCTCATCAAAACCCTTGATGACCTGACCCACACCCACTACAAAACTAAAAAGTGAGTCAGGCGCACCATAAGTGTTCCATATCACACTATCCTCTACCATCAGACTGAGTTTAGTTTCTAGCTTTGAGCCCACTTCCACTTTTCTGCCTTTTCCATGTTTTAAATAAACATATCGGAGGCCGGAAGCCGTTTGAATGGTATCATTTCTTAGGCTAGCGTTGTTCTTTTCAGGTTCAGAACAAGCTATACATAGGAAGAGAAAAACGGATATTACGAATTTCATAGCTTTTACATTCAACTCCAATATAATCACTTTAGGCCAAAGACTTATCCAGACATTTGTCTAACCAACTTTCAAAATCAAGATAGTCCAAGATATTGGACCGTTGATCCTCCGTATGATGTCTGAAAAGCAAACTCGAGAGTTTTTCAAAAAGAGATGGATACTTGTGGCCAGGAGACATACTGAGTTTAGAAAAGAACTTTAACAGCTCCTTTTCAAAGGGTAAAAGCGCCCCTCGCCGTTTCTTTAAAAAACGCCGCGTATTATCTACTGCATACCGCAATAGCAGTATATTACCCAGCTCAAAATGGATCATTAAGAATAGGAAACGAGCATAAGTTTGTAAATCAGTTCGCTCATCGCCAAAGTTAGTATTGAGAATTTTGTTAATACTCACCAGTGACTCTGAATACTCGTGTAGCTGAAAATGGATATAGCCAAATTGGTAATAAAAAGAGAGCAGATAGTTATTAGGGATTACATGGATCTCTATTAACCGGTTGATCTCCAACATTAACTCTCTTGCCCTCTCCCAATCTTTGAGATCACGGTACAGCTCTAACTCTACGTTATACGTCTTTACAAACATTCTAAGTATATAACTCTGCTTCTTTAAACCGTATTTTTCTGGTATCTCCCGGATTTTATTAAGAACCTTCAGCGCTTCGAGGGCCTCTTTATTATAAAGCATCATACCCATAAGGTTATGTAACGTAGTGAGATAACCCTCAGGGTTCTCCTTAATACGATACGGCTGTTCTTCCATGAGCACAATCAGTTCTGCCAATATCTTCCGACCTTCAACACTATTATTAGTCACTGTAAACAAAATGTATTTTAGATGATAATAAAGAATAAGCGCGGCAAAGGACTTCGTTTCTGATGTACTTTCTAAAAGCTTATGATCCCGATAGAACTCCATTTTTTTTAGGTCCAGAAGATCCGAACTCATCAATTCTTCTACAAAATGGCTATATCGATGGAGGTTATGGAGCTTTTCCAGAATGTCTCCCTCCTTTCTCACTATTTCCTTTACCGCTTGCCGATCACCGGATTTGGGAAGTGAATTGATCACTCTTTTCTCCCAATGCAGAAATTCAAGTAGTAAATTAAAACTCTCATATTTAACCGCTATGGCCTTTCCTTTCTTGATCTTGGTTTGGCATAAGTCATAGAGCTCTTTTTGAAAAAGGATCTCTATTTCCAGCAGTAAGTGCAACAGCTCAGAATGTTTGGTCTTACCTTCTGTAAATGACTTCAGGCTTTTCAGGATCAGTTTCCCGAGATAGTGCTTGGTCACGGCCAGATTCGAACCATCATTAGCTTTAGCATCCTCAGTGGACCCGTTATCGATAGTTTTAAATAGATCTAGGTAGTGCTTCTTTCCGGACTGTAAGTTGGCAAATAGGCTCAAATATCGCTTTTCAGACTTCTCCAGTGAGTGTATTAGCTCTCTTAACGACCCTTTTTTTGACATAGCCTTTTAATTTTTA
>JBCCSU010000018.1:0-34347 GCA_039199635.1 Bacteroidota bacterium
AGGAATATTTTGGAAAATCCAGGGTGGTACACAGCATATACCCCCTATCAGGCGGAGATAGCCCAGGGAAGATTAGAAGCATTGATCAATTTTCAAACCCTGGTGATTGATTTAACCGGTATGGAAATAGCAAATGCTTCCTTGTTAGATGAAGGTACGGCCGCCGCAGAGGCTATGACCATGCTGGCCGGCAGCAGAAAGGGATCAAAAAAGAATGCAGATAAATTCTTCGTAGATATCAATATATTCCCCCAAACCTTGGAAGTCCTGAAAACAAGAGCAGTTCCGGTAGGGATAGAGCTTATGGTTGGGGATTTGAGCGAGCTTGACCTGACTGATCCGGAATTGTATGGCATTTTGTTGCAATATCCTGATAATAACGGTGAAGTACACGACCATTCAGCACTGATTGAATCAGCGAAGGATAATGAAGTGGCCGTGGCCGTTTCAACTGATTTAATGAGCCTGGTTATGCTTACACCTCCGGGTGAGATGGAAGCTGACGTTGTGGTGGGTACAAGTCAGCGATTTGGAGTACCCATGGGCTATGGCGGTCCACATGCTGCATTTTTTGCTGCAAAAGAGCAATATAAGCGACAAATTCCAGGAAGAATCATAGGGGCCTCCCTTGATGCACAGGGAAATCAAGGATATAGGATGGCTCTGCAAACTCGCGAGCAGCATATCAGAAGAGAAAAAGCAACGAGTAATATTTGTACAGCACAAGTATTGCTAGCCGTAATGTCGGGAATGTACGCAGTATACCATGGAGCGGATGGATTGAAAAAAATTGCTACACGCATCCATTCTTTGACCAAACTGCTGGAAAAGGGGATAATAAAATTAGGACTCACACAGTTAAATACCCATTACTTTGATACGCTGAAGGTTAAAATAGATAGTGATGGAGTAAGAAAGACGGCCGAAGAGGCAGAGGTTAATTTTAGATATTTAGACGGAGAGCATATTTGCATTTCTTTGGATGAAACATCCACTATTTCTGATGTTAATCTTGTTTTATCTATTCTTTCAGAGGCAACAGAACAAAAATTAGAATTCAAACCAGACGAATTAGCTCATGAATTAGAGTTAACCTGGCCCGGAGCATTGGTAAGATCATCTACTTATTTAACTCATCCGGTATTCAGTAATTACCGGTCGGAGCACGAAATGCTCAGATATATAAGAAGGCTGGAAAATAAAGATCTATCCTTAGTACACAGCATGATTTCATTGGGTTCTTGTACTATGAAATTAAATGCTACTTCTGAAATGATCCCGGTAACCTGGCCTGAGTTTGGGAATATTCATCCCTTTGCACCTACCTCGCAAACAGCAGGCTATCAGCAGCTGTTTCAGGAGTTAGAGCAGTGGCTATGTGAAATTACAGGATTTGCAGCCGTTTCATTGCAACCTAACAGCGGAGCTCAGGGCGAATATGCAGGTCTCATGGTGATCAGGGCATATCACGAAAACCGTGGTGATACACATCGCAATATAACGTTAATACCTTCATCAGCCCATGGTACCAATCCGGCAAGCGCAGTTATGGCCGGCATGAAAGTAGTGATAATAAAATGTGATGAACAAGGTAATATTGATCTTGAAGACCTTAGGGCAAAGGCACAAGAATATAGCGACACCCTTGCCGCTTTGATGGTCACATATCCTTCTACCCATGGTGTTTTTGAAGAAAGTATCATAGAAATATGCGATATTATTCACCAGCATGGCGGGCAGGTATACATGGATGGCGCTAACATGAATGCGCAAGTAGGACTTACCAGCCCAGCGAATATTGGGGCCGATGTATGCCATTTAAATCTGCATAAAACTTTTTGCATACCTCATGGCGGTGGTGGTCCGGGAATGGGTCCTATTGGAGTAGCCGAGCAATTAAAACCATTTTTGCCTGGTAATCCATTGATTAAAACAGGTGGTGATAAAGCTATTAGCTCCATTTCCGCTGCGCCCTTTGGCAGTGCTAGTATTCTTACTATATCCTATGCATATATTGCTATGATGGGCCGTAAAGGATTGAAAGATGCTACTGAGCTGGCCATACTGAATGCCAATTACATCAAAGAACGACTTGATGGCCACTATCCAGTGCTCTACACAGGTAAGAATGGACGCGCAGCCCATGAAATGATCATAGACTGCAGAGAATTTAAAAAAGTAAATGTAGAAGTTGAAGATATAGCAAAACGACTGATGGACTATGGTTTCCATGCACCTACGGTATCTTTTCCAGTGGCAGGAACTATGATGATAGAGCCTACGGAAAGTGAGCCTCTGGTAGAACTTGATCGTTTTTGTGACGCTATGATCTCTATAAGAAATGAGATTCGTGAAATAGAAGCCGGCCAATATGAGCGCGATAATAATGTATTAAAGCACGCACCTCACACTGCTAGCTTGGTTATCAATTCGAATTGGGACAGACCATACAGCAGAGAAAAAGCGGCCTTCCCTATGGAATTTGTAAGAGAAAATAAATTTTGGCCTACAGTAGGTCGTGTAGATAATGCTTATGGAGACCGTAATTTAGTCTGTAGCTGTCTACCTGTAGAGGAATATAAGGAAGAAAGTTTAGCTGAGGCTTAAGAATCGGGTTCGCTGATTATCCTGTAATTGGCGAACCTAATTATCTTCATTGTAAATAACCTGTAATACCGTTCTCCCGACAGCCTCCAGTGTTTCTTTACTAATAATATCCATGTTATCATCGTGGGTATGGTGGAATGAACCAAATGAGTTATCTGCCGGGTCAGTAGGTATAATATCGATCATGGGTGTATTTCTATATTTATTTACGAAGTAGTGATCGTCTGTAATAGCGCCTCCATCCCTTCTTACAAAATAGTTTGAATAACCTAATTTAGAAGCTGTGTTCCATACTTTATCTACTACAGATGGTGCAAACTGCTTAGAATAACCCTCAACAAAAAACTTGGCGTTCTTACCTCCTACCATATCTAGAAGTATACCATAGTAAGCAGAGTAATTGTTTACATGAGGATTTTTACCCCAGTATTGAGACCCTAAGCACCACCAGGATTCCCAACCATCACGCAAAGCCACATAATCCTGAAAAGCAGTGTCGTTACCCCAATCTTCACCATCAAAAAAGATAATATCAATTCCTATTTGCGGAGCTTCTCTGGACATAAGACGGGCTATCTCTAATAAGACTCCTACTCCACTAGCGCCATCGTTAGCACCGTCAATTGCTTCGTCCTTTCGCTCATCACCCTTATCCGCAAAAGGTCGTGTATCCCAGTGAGCAGCTAATAAAATGCGTTTAGAGCTATCCGGGTTGTAACTGGCAATTATGTTTTTAAGATTCATTGGCCGTCTATCAAAACTGGTAGCATTAAATTCTTGAAGCGTAACTTTAGCGTTATATGAATTTAATTTTTGAACTATCCAATCGCTCGTGTTACTATGTGCCATTGTTCCCGGAACGCGTGGACCAAATTCAACTTGCTTTTTCACAAAGAAATAGGCAGAATCTGCATTAAAAGTTGGTGGAGTAATAAAAACCTGCTCTGCTATTGGCTCTTCCTTAACCTTTTTTGAAGTTTCACAACTGGTCAAACATCCTGACAACGCTATGGTTAAGCATGGGATCCATAGTTTAAAAAGTCGAGCAAAGTGTATCTTCTGAGCCATTAGGCATTTATTTTGTTTGAATTAATCCTTTGTAAAGCAAACGAAATTGGCTTAGTTTTGCACCAAATATTAAAAAGTTTCTGAGGGGACAACAGTCCCCTCTTTTTATATAGCTATTTTGGGAATGGATCTGAAGGCTAAAATTGTTGAGCTAGTGAATGAAAACCTGCATGATGAAAGTCATTTTCTGGTGGATGTTATCATTTCAGCAAACAAAGGACCTCGAAAGGTGCTCATTCTTATTGACGGAGACCAAGGCATAAATATAGACGACTGTGCCACACTCAGTAGAAAAGTGGGCTTTCAACTAGAAGAAAATGAGACTATTGACGATAAGTATACTTTAGAGGTTTCATCTCCGGGTGTCGATTTCCCATTAGCCACGGCCAGGCAATATAAGAGAAACATTGGTAGAAAATTAAAAATTACCACCTCAGAAAATCAGGAGGTTTTGGGGGATTTACTGGCGGTAGAGCGTGATTACATTACGTTAGACAAAGAGGTAAATAAGGGTAAAAAGAAAGAATATGAAAAGGTAGAGATGTCCTTTTCAGACATAAATAAAGCAATTGTTCAGGTTTCATTTAAATAAAAAAATAAAAAATGGATGCTTCTGTATTAATTGAATCGTTTGCAGATTTTGCCAAGCAAAAGAACATCGATCGTCCTACCATGATCAGGATATTAGAAGATGTATTTCGCACAATGATCAGGAGAAAATTCGAAACAGATGAGAATTTCGATATTATTATCAATGCCGATAAAGGTGACCTTGAAATATGGAGGTTTAGAGAGATTGTAGATGACAACTCTGAAGATATTTGGGATCACGACAAAATCAGCCTTTCAGAAGCACAAAAAATAGAGCCGGACTTTGAGATAGAGGAAGAGGTAGCCGAGCTGATCACTTTAGAAGATTTCGGCCGTAGAGCGGTAATGACAGCGCGCCAGACACTGATACAGAAAGTGAAAGATCTGGAAAAAGATATCCTCTACCAAAAATATAAAGACCTTGTGGGAGAGATCATTAATGGCGAGGTATATCAGATCTTAAGCCGAGAAATTTTGTTAATCGATGCGGAAGGCAATGAAATATCCATCCCCAAAAGTGAACAGATTTACAAAGATCGCTTTAGAAAAGGAGACTCTGTACGAGCTATCGTAGATCGTGTGGATATGTATAATGGTAGTCCTAAGATTATATTGTCTAGAACAAGTCCCGTATTTCTCGAACGACTTTTTGAAAGTGAGGTACCGGAGGTTTATGATGGCTTGATCACAATCAAAAAGGTGGTTCGTGAACCGGGAGAGCGCGCTAAAGTAGCAGTGGAATCTTATGATGACAGAATTGATCCCGTAGGTGCTTGCGTGGGTATGAAAGGCTCAAGAATTCATAGTATAGTACGTGAGCTGCAGAATGAAAATATTGATGTGATCAATTTCACAGATAATAACGAGCTATATATTTCACGCGCCTTGAGCCCTGCTAAGATCACCTCTATTAAGATTGATGAAGAAGATAAACGTGTTTCTGTTTATTTAAAACCGGATCAAGTCAGTTTAGCTATCGGTAAAGGCGGGCAAAATATTAAGCTTGCAAGCCGACTAGTAGGTATGGAGATAGATGTATTCAGAGAATTAGGAGAATTCGAAGAGGAAGACGTTGATCTTGATGAGTTTGGTGATGAAATTGAAAATTGGGTAATTGACGAGCTGAAAAGAATAGGTTTAGACACTGCAAAAAGTGTACTTACCCTCACAAAAGAGGAATTGGAGAGAAGAACAGATCTTGAAGAAGAAACAATATCTGATGTACTGGCTATTCTTAACAAAGAGTTCGAATAGCACCAATTTTATAAGTCGTAAAAAAAAAAGATATTTGAAATATGTCAGAAGAAAGAACCATGAGGCTCAGCCAGGTGGCAAGAAAGCTAAATGTGGGTTTATCCACCATTGTAGATTTTCTTGCTGAGAAGGGTTTCGAGGTAGAGAGTAGTCCTAACTCTAAAGTAACGGGTGAACAGTTCACCATGTTATCCAGAGAGTTTGCTGCTTCTGCTCATGAAAAAGAGGAGGCTTCCGGTCTTACTATTGGCACAAAAATAGAACCTGAAACAGAGGTCAAGCCTACAGAGCCCACTATCAAACCTCGCAAGGAAGAGGAAGAAAGTATTCTTATTAAAAATCTTTCGGTTGAGAAGAAGGAAGCAGAGACTCCCCCTGAGGAAAAACCTGCCGAACAAGAAAAAGTAGAGCAGGAGAAGCCGAAGCTCAAGGGTCTATCAGTAGTCGGCAAAATTGATCTGGATCAGAAGAAGGAGGAGCCTAAAGCTGAGGAACCAAAGGCTGAGCCTGAGAAGACTCCTGAGCCAGAAGTTAAAGAGGAGCCGAAAAAGGAAGAACCGACCACTGAAGAACCAACGGAGGTCCATAAGGCTAAAGCGGATAAACTACAAGGTCTTAAGGTGGTAGGTAAAATCGACTTACCTAAAGAGAAAGAAAAACAACCTGTGGCATCCTCTGATACGAAAGATGCGAAGAAAAAGCGGCCTCGAAAGCGAATAGCAAGACCTGGTACCGGAAGACCTAATCAAGGAGGAAGACCTAACCAGAATAAAGGCCGATTCGAAAAAGAAGAACCTTCTGATAAAGAAATACAGGATAAGATCAAAGCAACGCTTGCTAAGCTTAGCGGAGGTAAGAAAAAAGGGGGCGGAGCCAAGTATCGTAGAGAGAAAAGGTCTGCTATCGCCGAAGCTAAAGAGGAGCAAATGCTCCAAGAACAGGAAGAATCCAAAGTATTAAAGGTCACAGAATTTATCGCGGCCAATGACCTGGCCTCACTAATGAACGTGTCAGTTAATGATGTGATCTCCACCTGTATGAGTTTAGGCATGTTCGTATCGATTAATCAGCGTTTAGATGCAGAATCAATTACTGTTATAGCAGATGAATTCGGTTACAATGTAGAGTTTACTACTGCCGACGATGAGGCAGATGTGGTGGAGGAAGAAGATTCAGCCGAAGATCTGGAGGAAAGAGCACCTATAGTAACAATTATGGGGCATGTAGATCATGGTAAAACGTCACTACTTGACTACATCCGAAGTTCAAAAGTTACTGCCGGAGAAGCCGGTGGTATTACACAGCACATTGGGGCTTATGATGTAATGACCGATAGTGGCAATAAGATAGCATTCCTTGATACCCCAGGTCACGAAGCCTTTACTGCTATGCGTGCCAGAGGCGCGAAAGTAACTGACATTGTAATAATAGTGGTAGCGGCGGATGATGATGTTATGCCGCAAACCAAAGAAGCTATAAACCATGCCCAGGTGGCCGGAGTACCTATTGTAATCGCCATTAATAAAATAGACAAACCAAACGCTAACCCTGATAAAGTGAAAGAATCACTGTCAGCTATTAACGTATTAGTTGAAGAATGGGGCGGTAAATACCAGAGTCAGGAGATTTCCGCTAAAACCGGTCAGGGAGTTGAAGAGTTGCTCGAAAAAGTACTTTTAGAAGCTGAGTTATTAGAATTAACGGCTAATCACGGCAAAAAGGCAAATGGTACGGTCATCGAAGCCTCACTTGATAAAGGAAGAGGATATGTGGCTACTTTACTAGTGCAAAACGGCACTATGGCTATAGGTGATGTTATTTTAGCCGGAGCTTACCATGGCCGTGTGAAAGCTATGTTTGATCATAAAGGTAAAAAGCTGGATGAGGCAGGACCCGCCACCCCGGTTTTACTACTAGGGTTAGACGGTGCACCGCAAGCTGGTGACAAATTCAATATCATGGACTCTGACCGCGAGGCACGTGAAATTGCCACGAAAAGGGAACAAATCATTCGCGAACAGAGCATCAGAACTAAAAAACATATTACCCTTGATGAAATTGGCAGAAGATTGGCCATAGGCTCATTCAAAGAGCTAAACGTTATTGTGAAAGGTGATGTGGACGGTTCTGTGGAGGCACTATCAGACTCACTACTTAAATTGAGCACGGATGAGATCCAGGTGAATATAATCCACAAGGGCGTTGGTCAAATATCAGAATCAGACGTATTGTTAGCTTCAGCATCAGATGCAGTAATAGTTGGTTTCCAGGTACGACCATCAGCTTCAGCCAAGAAAACCGCTGAGAATGAGGAAATAGAGATACGCCTTTATTCCATCATATACGATGCTATCAATGATGTTAAAGATGCAATGGAAGGAATGCTTGATCCGGAAGTGGAGGAAGTAATTGTAGGTAATGTAGAAGTAAGAGAGGTATTCAAAATTTCCAAAATAGGAACAGTAGCCGGTTGTATGGTTACCGATGGTTATATTAAGCGAAATAACCCTATTCGACTGATTCGAGACGGTATAGTGGTATATTCTGGTGAAATGGGCCAGCTAAAACGCTTTAAAGAAGATGTTAATGAGGTAAAAAATGGTTATGAATGTGGTATAAGCATTAAAAACTTCAATGACATTAAAGAAGGTGATGTGGTAGAGAGCTACGAAGAGCGTGAAAGCAAAAGAACATTGTAAAACATGGAATTAAGTGTTTATTCTAACGTTTTGCACTTATTTACTTTTATAATTTGAACTTACTACGTCTTTTTTTTCTAAAAAGAATGTATGAATTTAATTAGTAATTTTTAACTTGGGCTTTAATCAAGCTATTAGAATACTTACATCTGAAAAATTAAATCATGGACGAACCTTCACTACAATCCTATGAAGCCTGGAATACTTGGGCGCAATATATTGCGTTTATCTTGGCTGGGCTGTCGGTTTTAATCTTTTTGGGCCACCTGATCAAGTTGGCCGCTACAAGCGATTCTAAAACAAAATATGACTACATTAACCGAGCAGAAATTAATATTTTAATGACCTCAGCCATTATGTTGATTGTGGCAGGTGGTTTTTTTGCTAACGCCAATATTACCGAATTAGGCGTATTATGGCTATTTGTGAGAGTATTTGTGACCGTATCAATGGGTTTAATTATTGGAGTGATCGTTCAAAATCTCTTGAAATTCTATTATCCTTTTTACATTGAGAAAAGACTTAAAAAGCTGAGATATAAACCGCGCATATCTCCTAAGTCTGGTAAGCCAATGAAGCTACTCAGTGAAGAAGAGGAGGACGTATACCTAGATGAGGGTATGCAAGCTGAAGAAGATATTTTTTCTGTTGATTATGACGTTTGGGTAGATGAAGAAACAGGATACACTAAAATTGAAAAGTATGCCGGTCATTTACATGCAGAATTATCCCCTGACTCTGGTTACTATACCTTCAAAGTGGTAAAAGAAGAAATTATAAAACCACCTACTTACGATGAAGAAGGTCTCTTGATTAAATATTACGAGGATGTATACTCCGGATATAAAGAAAAGAGAGAGTGCGTTATTGCAAAGCTATCCAAAGCTAATGTTGGAGATAACGTTTTAGAATAAGACCAGTTCTTTTTTGGAAAGTAGTCTATTCATTCCTCTTTCCATCCTTAGTAAATAACGACGTTTCTTCTTTTGGGCGGGAAATTTGTTCGACTTCAAATAGTAAACTAGTTACAGTGGCTAATTGAAGTTGAACCTATTGGATGTGAAAGTTAAAACACACGAACGCGAGACCTCAAAACCAACACAGGCATCCACAAAAACCCGAAATACAGCGAAAATCTTTGTTTTGTGTTTTTCACACAATCAAGGCTTCATTTATTTCCTAATAAAGATCAGGAATTCGTTTAATAGCCTGAAGCAGCTTTCAGGTCCTTTTACCAACAGTATGTTCTATCCATTATATAATCATGATCATTTATAAGTTCGGTGGCACCTCCGTAGGACAGCCGGAAAGAATGCGAAAAGTAGCTCAGATAATTACCAAAAATGCTGAGGAAAAGATTGTAGTTCTATCTGCTGTTTCAGGTACCACTAATACACTAGTCGAGATTGGAGAGCTCTTACTCTTAGGAAAAGAAAGTATCGCTCAGAAAATCGTCCAAGATTTAAGATCAAAGTATGACCAGTTCGTAAAACAGCTCTTTAATACCCAAGAGGGGTTATCCCGAGGAGAAAAAGTATTAAACACGTTCTTTGGCAATCTGAATGTGCTGTTAAAAATTCCTGATTTTAATACTGGAAACAACAAAACCCTTTTGGCGCTAGGTGAACTCCTTTCTACAAATCTATTTCATCACTATTTAACCGAACAAGGAATAGAAAATCGGTTACTGTCGGCTTTGGACTTTATGAGTATTAATGATGAAAACGAACCTGAAGTAGAAAAGATATCAGTTCAATTATCTAAGCTTCTCAAAGATCATCCATCACCACTTTATATCACACAAGGATTTATTTGTAAGAACCCTCAGGGACAGACTGATAACCTTCAAAGAGGGGGCAGTGACTACACAGCTTCACTCATTGGTGCCGCTATTAAAGCGAAAGAGGTGCAGATCTGGACGGATATTGATGGGATGCATAATAATGATCCGCGTATAGTAGATGAAACCTACCCTGTAGGAGAACTTACTTTCGATGAAGCCGCAGAGCTGGCTTATTTTGGAGCCAAAATTTTACATCCCTCATCCATTTTACCCGCCCAGAAATACAATATACCGGTTCGCTTAAAAAGTACTATTGATGAAGAAGCTCAAGGAACATTAATTGGTATTTCATCATCGATAAATTCTGATGTAAAGGCTATTGCCGTCAAAGACCAAATCACTGCCATAAAAATCAAGTCAACAAGAATGCTATTAGCACACGGCTTTCTGAAAAAGGTATTCGAAGTATTCGAAAAATACCGTACTTCTATTGATATGATCACTACTTCTGAAGTGGCGGTTTCCCTGACCATTGATAATGATGCTCATTTGCCCCAAATATCTACAGAGCTACAACTTTTCGGAACCGTAGAAATAGATCAAAACCAGTCCATCATCTGTGTGGTGGGCAATATGGTCTCCGAAAAGAAAGGAGTGTTGAAAAAGATCTTTGATGCGATACCCAATATTCCGGTAAGAATGGTTTCTTATGGAGGAAGTAGAAATAATATTTCAATTCTAATAGAAACCAACTACAAAGAAGAAACGCTTAAACTACTAAATTCAGGATTATTTGAATCAAGTCAAATGTCACTCAATCAAGAGCCGTCTTAGTGAAGTTATAATACTAAGAAGGAAGGAAAGCAAAGAATACCAGCCATACAATAACTAATAATGGCAACAAGAACGGAATAGAAAACCGGATTATAAAACCGAAGAACGAAGGCATTTTAATGCCAATTTGTTCTGCAATAGATTTTACCATAAAATTAGGTCCGTTACCGATATAAGTAAACGCACCGAAGAAAACAGCTGCCACGGATATAGCTTTCAGATCAAGCACAGAATCGTGGAAAGTGCCTCCTTCTGCAAATGCTATTACGTCAGTCATGTTCAAAATGGAGCCTCCACCAGCAGCAAGGGCAGCCGTTAAAAAATTAATGTACGTAGGCGCATTATCTAAAAATCCGGATAAAATACCTGTACCCCAGTACAATGTATTGTGGCCGATCAGTTTAGAACCCTCCGGCGAAGCTGCAAAACCACCTACTAGCTCTAAAGCCGGCATCATGGTGCCAAAAATTCCAATAAAGATGAAGGCCACCTCACGTATAGGTTCAAAACTGAATTCATTGCCGTTAATCGCTTCCTTTTTGGCAAACTTGAAAGAGCAAAATGCGACTCCAAACATGATAATCTCCCGAATGAAAGAAAATTTTTGGCCATCGTAGTGAATGGCAGGCACCCAGTCAATAACATTCGGATCGAGGAAGACAGAAGCTATTACTACGCCTAACCAAATAAAGTTTCTGGCACCAACAAGGGAGAGCTTATTTGAGTATGTAACATCCTCTTCCAACTCAGTATTAGCCTTGTTCCGCTTATCAAAGAAATAGAATACAATAGCCATCAAACATATTCCTAAAACCCAGGGCAAGAAATTGTGAGTTAGTGTCCAAAAGAATGGTACCCCTTTCAAGAAACCTAAAAATAGCGGTGGATCTCCAATGGGTGTCAACGAACCACCGATGTTACTAACTATGAAAATGAAAAATATGATATGATAAGCCCTGATCCGGGTCTTATTTAATCGGATAAAAGGCCTTATGAGTAACATAGAAGCTCCCGTGGTTCCTATCAAATTGGCTATGACAGCGCCAAAAAGCAATAGGATAACATTGGCCATCGGCGTTGCCTTTTTATCAATATTAATCATTATACCTCCTGATGCAATATAGAGCGAGGCAAGAAGAGCGATAAACTGCACGTATTCTGCTAAGGCATGTACAGGACTATGTGTGTTATGTAAAACAAATAAATAATACGAAACCACCATAGCCGCAAATGCTACGGCCACTTTAGGATAGTTTTTATGCCAAAAGTGCTCGTAAAATAAGGGACCCGTTGCTATCATGAGTAGCAGCAGTACAAAAGGGATAACCGTCCAGCCCGGTGGACTATGATGATCACCTCCACCGGCACTCGTGCTTTCTACCGCATTTACCTCCAGAGCTATTGAAGCCGCGTCAGAAGAACTACCATATTCTAAGGATGAAGCAGCAACATAGCTAGTAGAAAATAAGATTAATAATACAACAAAAAGCCTGGCTAACACGTGAGATAAAAAATGGTTTTGAGTAAAGTAGTGTAATAAAAAAGAAATTCACAAATAGTTAGACAGAGACCTGAAGTGATCGATCCGTGTGTCAGTACTTCTTTGCGGGTTAGCCTCTAAATCAGTTGCTCCAAAGCAATTTCAAAAGACGTTCTAGCTAAATTTATTTTTGTGTTATTTTTACTTCTTGTCTTTTGAAGTGCGGTTCTGATGGTATCTGAAGTATCCTGGAATATTTCTTTATCATTAAGATGCACTTCACTTTCCATCAAATAGGCAAAAACCCGGGCCATACCACAGTTTGCAATAAAATCCGGAATGACCGAAAACTTTTGATCAGCGTAGAGTCCGGTAGGGCCAAAGAAGATCTCAGGATCTGCAAAAGGCACATTAGCACCACAGGAAAAAACCTCAAGATTTGACCGGATCATACGGTCCACATGATCTTTTTTGATAAGCCGGGAAGCTGCGGCAGGTATAAAAATTTCAAAAGGCTCGTCCCATATCACCTTATCTATTTTTTCAAAGTCTAGCATACCATCAGCCTGAAGCTTATTCCCCTGTCTTTTTATGAACAATTCTCTAATTTCCTCTTGGTTGTAACCCACCGGATTCATTAGCCCCCCTTCCTTATCAATAATACCGATAATGTTTACCCCCATTTTTGTTAAATAAAAACCGGCAGCCGCTCCTACGTTACCCCAGCCCTGGATTACCGCTCGCTTATTTGTAATGTCTCCACCCCAAAGGTCATAATAGTGTCTTACGGCCTCTGCTACGCCAAATCCTGTGATCATATCCGCCACAGTATATTTATTTTGAAGTGATGGAGAATACTGTTCATCCTCAATCACCTTGACCACCCCCATTCTCAACTGGCCTATACGGTTAATTATTTGGGCTTCGTTAGGATGAAAATGACCATGAAAAACACCTTCCTGAGGGTGCCATACTCCGGCATCTTCCGTTATAGGTATTACCTCCTGTATCTCATCCACATTAAGATCACCACCTGTACCATAATAGTATTTTAATAGTGGTTTTACCGCTTTAAACCAGCGCTTGAGAACACCACTTTTTCTGGGATCAGCAGGATCAAAGTTAATACCGGATTTAGCGCCACCAATACGAGGTCCAGATACTGTGAATTTCACCTCCATAGTTTTAGCCAAGGACTCGACCTCATACTTGTCCAAACCTTTTCTCATACGCGTTCCACCACCGGCAGCACCACCTCTTAATGAATTAATCACTACCCAACCTTCCGCTTCGGTTTCAGAATCGCTCCATTGAAATGTTATTTCCGGTTTTTTATTTTCAAATTTCCGTAGTAGTTCCTGCATGTTATGGGTCCTTTTTCACGGCGGCAAATCTACAAAAACTCGGCCTACTCAGTTTCTCTGTCATTGTACACTCACTTTTCTGCTTGTAGTGTGAGATTGAACGCATGGGTAAAACACCCTTTGAAAACTATTGCCAATGAATATAAAGCAGATGATTTAATACTTCTAATGCCATTAGAGCGTTAATAAGGAGTAGAAATTATCCGGGCAGGTATTCCACTAAAAAATCGACGAAAGCAGGGCTTTTTACAGGGCAAAGAATACCCTAGAGTGCCCATAAAATGTTTTATCGGCTACATATTTGCCTTTAAAAGCAGTAATGTTTTGTGTCGACATTTATTTTTTTGAAAACAAGGTTAAAGCACGCATATTTGCAGGCTTCGAAATGGATTTGAGTAGATTGACTAGGATTTAACAGCACAATGCTTTATAAAAATATCGTTTTTGCTTTAACAGCAATTATGCTAGCTATTACCCCAGCAGTCTTTGCCCAGGTAAGTAAGACACCGTTTAGCTCAAAGGGTATCGGAGATATTTATGACATGGGATTTGCACATAACCGCGGCATGGGTGGTTTAGGCATCAGTAATCCATCCTATTGGCATCTCAACAACGTTAATCCTGCGCTTTTACCTTATAATTCACTAACGGTCTTTTCCGCAGCATTTATTGGAGAAAACAGAACCATTGAATATAACTTGATTTCTGAAACAAATGGCAGTGGTAATATGGCCTACCTCGCTATTGCTTTCCCCGTGAAACCTGGTAAATGGACAACATCAGTAGGTTTAATGCCCTATTCTAATGTTGATTATGAATCTGTTGAAACAATAGACGTAGTTGGAGCAGTAAACGGCGAAAAGGCGCTTAAAATTTCTAGTGGCACCGGTGGCTTAAATCAGTTTTATTGGGCAAACGGGTACGCTATTAGTAAAAATATATTCATCGGCGCACGAGCGGCTTACATTTTTAGCAATATTGAATCTGATGTGGCTTTTGATCTTTTAGAACAGCAATCTTCTTTTAGACGAGGTCAAAATCAACGAATTTCCGTTTCAGACTTTTTATTTTCTGGTGGAGTTGCTTTCAAAAAAGACTCCGTCTTTAACAATAAAATTCAGTTAAAACTTGGGCTCACCTATGATTTTGGCAGTACACTCAAGGCAGAGAGATTTGTTAGCACAGAGCAAAGAGCATTTAGCACGCCGGTGATACGAGATTCCCTAGAGGATATAAGGGGTTCTATTGACATACCTCAAGCGCTAGGTTTAGGTATTTCGTTTAACAAAGGTACGGACTGGATGATTGGGTTAGATGCCAGATTTCAGAAATGGACTGACTTCAAAAACTTTAATGGGTCTAACGAAAATCTGGGAGATCAAATGAAGATCATTTTTGGTGGAGAATTAACGCCTGAAGCTACTTCGGTCACAAGTTACTTTAAACGAGTTACTTATAGATTTGGCCTTTCCTATGAAAATACGCCTTATCAGATAGCTAATGCGGAAGGGCAATTCAACCAGGTTGATGATTTTGGCATCAATCTTGGATGGACTATGCCAGTAAGCAGGATCTCTAATTTGGATTTTGCGTTCACATACGGTGTCAGAGGTAATGTTGATGACACCTTGATCAGAGAACAATATTTTAGATTCCATCTGGGTGTGACTTTTAATGACAGGTGGTTTATACAAAGAAGATACAATTAAGGAATCGATGTAATTATGAAACAGATAATAATGAAGAGACTTTTACTTTTAACAGCTTTTACGCTTACGGGCTATCTGGTAAATGCTCAGTGTGGTGATTGGAAATTCCCTGAAGATAAAGCCACGTTTGACGAAAAGAACGTGCTGTATAATGATGCACTTAGAGGAAAAAACTATAAAGGAGCACAAGGGCCCCATCTTTGGATCTTACAAAATGCGCCTGACGTAAATGACGCAATCTATATTAATGGCGAAAAGATTTACAAAGGACTTGTAGATGCCGAGAAGGATGAGGCTAGAAAAAAGGTGCTAATCGATTCGCTCATGATGATGTACGATATGCGATTAAAATATACGCCCTGCGGTAAAGAAGCTGATATAGCTGCAAGAAAAGCCTATAACGCATATCGCTATAATATTCGCAACAAAAGTGAGCTTGAAAACATATTAAAGCTTTATGACGAGGCTTATAAACTGAATGGAAATGATCTTCCCTATTATATGCTTTTACCTTACATGAGCGTCATTCAATATAATACAAAGTACAAAAAAAATCTTTCTGAAGAGCAAATTTTGGGCTACTATGATAATATTATGGAAGTGGTAGATCACCAGATAGAAAATGAAAAAAGTTCTGATAGAGTAGAAAAGCTTAAGGGCTACAAAAATTCTATTGATGGTATTCTCGTAGGTTTAGTAAATATTGACTGCGATTTTGTAAAATCTAATTTGGAGCCAAAGTTTCGAGAAGATCCTACCAATCTAAAAATGGCCAAAAAGATATTTGGTTTCATGCTAAACGGTAAATGTACTGATGATCCTTTATGGTTGGAGACTGGTGAAGTGATTTTAGAAAATGAGCCGGATTATGGTATAGCCAAGGCGCTGGGTGTAAAATTCAAAGCGGCAAAGGATACGGAAAAAGCCGCTAAATACTTCCAGCAAGCACTTGAGATTACTGATGATCCCTCAAATAAAGCTGATATGTATATTCAGCTGGGTAACTTAAGATCAGGATCAGCCGCCCGAGATTACTATCGAAAAGCTCTAGGGGTAGATCCTAGCAAAAAAGAAGCTAACGCAGCTATCGGGTATTTATATTATGGTAGCTTCGAAACCTGTGCCGGGAAAGAAGATTGGGTAAAAGACAGAGCCATTTTTATTGCCGCTTACGATAAGTTCAAGAAAGCAGGTAATACTTCGATGATGGCTAAAGCAAAGGAAGCATTCCCTTCAAAAGAAGAAGTATTTACGTACAACTATAAATCCGGAGATAAAATAACGGTAGGATGTTGGGTTGGTGAAACAGTAACCATTCAGACTAGAGATTGATAAACGGTTTAAAAAATTCAGGCCATGGTTTCCGCCATGGCCTTTTTTAATTAAAAAGGATGGAAAGTCGCCATACGTCCGTTGTCATATTCTTTCTTTTAGTTTTAAGCGTCAGTTGCGGAAATCCTGATCAAGGTATTGAGGAAATCCCAACGTATGATGGCGCAATTCAGCAAGCGGAAGATATGGTGCTTTATCACAGTGAAAATGCTGCGGTTAAGAATAAATTAGTAACCTCCAAATTCTTAGAATATGCCAACGGGGATAGGGAATTTCCGGAAGGTCTATATTTTGAATTCTACGATGAGGAAGGTAATATAACATCCACACTAAAAGCGAATGAAGCCTATTACTTCAAAGAAGAAGATCGCTGGAGAGGGCGCGGAGATGTAGAAGTGAAAAATATTGAACAAAACCAAAAGCTAGAAAGCGAAGAACTTTTTTGGAAACCAAAAGACGAACAAATTTCCACAGAAAAGTTTGTTACTATTACGTTGCCAGACAAAATACTCTACGGGGAAGGTCTGACGGCCAAACAAGATTTCTCATCGTATCTTATCAAAAAGCCGCAAGGCACCTTTGACATTGAAGAATAAGCTCATCCCTGTATTGGTTCTTTCTATAACAGTAGCACTGTTCGTAATAGGAGTGCACCAAACTATGACTTTAGGGCTAACTTATTCCTACTGGATTTTCATGTTATGCGTCAGTCTGTTATTTTTATATAAACTGATAAAACCAAAAGAGCAGAAAAAGTCTTAAATGGACATTGCGTTAATTTTATCCATTCTAGCTACCTTACTTTTTTCCGCATTTTTCTCCGGTATAGAAATCGCTTTTGTATCTGCGGATAGATTGCATATCGAACTCCAAGGGAAAAAGGGAGTTTGGCCCTCTAAAATTGTAGGTAAGTTTGTTAAAAACCCTTCACGATTCATTGGAACCACATTAGTGGGCAACACTCTTTCTTTAGTCCTCTATGGTATTTTTATGGCTAAAATGCTAGACCCGCTGATTCGTAAGGGTATAAGCATTTACTGGTCAGAACTATGGGTAAACGATGTAACTGTTCTTATCGCGCAGACTATTTTATCTACCCTTCTCGTTTTATTCACCGCTGAATTTTTGCCGAAAAGCATATTTTTAATTAACCCGAACAGGATGCTGAATATTCTAGCACTTCCTATGGATCTTATTTACCGGCTTATTTATTATCCACTAGTAGCACCTGTAGTATCATTTTCCAAACTGGTCATTACAAAAGTACTTAGGCTTGAATATAAGGAGGATCAGCCTGTTTTTGGGTTGACAGATCTCAACGATTATATCAATAAAACCATAATGTCTAGTGAGGAGACTAACGTGGAATTAGATACAAAGATCTTCAGTAACGCCCTGGAATTCAAAACCATCAGAGTACGTGAGTGCATGATACCAAGAACCGATATCGTAGCAGTAGAAAGCACGGATACTATCGAGGAACTGCGCAAGGCATTTGTAGAATCAGGTTATTCTAAAATAGTTGTTTATAAAGAGAGTATTGACGATGTCATAGGTTATTGCCATTCTTTAGAGCTTTTTAAAAAGCCCAAGGTTATTGAGGATATGATTACCCCCATACCCATAGTTCCGGAGACAATGCTGGCGAACGAATTAATGATACAGTTTATACAAGAACATAAAAGTCTGGCCCTTGTGGTAGATGAGTTTGGCGGTACCTCGGGAATAGTGAGCATCGAGGATATTATTGAGGAGATCTTTGGTGAAATACAGGATGAGCATGACGATGAAGATTACACCGAGCAGAAAATAAATGAAACTACATTTTTACTGAGTGCACGGCATGAAATCGATTACCTGAATGATAAATATGACTGGAACCTTCCTCAAGGAGAATATGAAACCTTAGGGGGTTTAATTTTGTCTGTTACGGAAGACCTTCCGGAAACAGGAGATACTGTTGAAATGGGTCCTCTTACGTTCTCAATCCAGTCCATGGAGGATATCAGAATAGAAACCGTTAAGCTTTTCATTGATACAGACTGGGAAGAAGAAGACTGAATTTGAGGCTGAAATATTCAGCTTATAATTACAGTTTGATATTACTAGCTAACTCCTTAAATTTGCGCCTCTTTAAATTTAGAACGATAAATTTCACATGGCGTTAATCAATACTTTAAGGAACAAGATGGGTAAGGTAATAGTGGCATTGGTAGCCGTTGCCATTATGTCTTTTGTCCTTGCAGATTTACTTGGTCCCAATTCAAGCTTATTTGGAAATGATACCACTGTGGGCGAGATTGCAGGCCAAACTATAAGCCTCAAAGAGTTCCAAAACGAAGTTCAACAGCGAGAAAATAATTACATTCTCAATTTTAATAGAACAGCCACTGAGCGGGAGAAGCCAACTTTAAGACAGCAAGCCTGGGATTTCCTAATTACTAAATACGCTTTTAGTGAGGAGTATGATAAAGTGGGGGTAGCCGTACATGAAGATGAAATGTGGGACATGATGCAAGGCAAAAACATTAGTCCTGGCATCCAGCAATCTTTTACTGATCCGAATACAGGTGAGTTTGACCGGCAGCAATTTATGCAGTTTCTACAACAGCTTCCTACCCTACCACCTGATGCACAGGTACGTTGGAATCTATTTAAAGCAGATCTCAAACCTGGTAGGGAACGGTTGAAATATGAAAATCTAATGCTATTATCAAGTTATGCTACCAACGCTGAAGCTCAGCAGAAATACAATGCCGAAACAGATGTAGCCGAGGTAAAATACTTATATGTTCCCTTCTACTCTGTCAATGACTCATCTATTCAAGTGACGGACAGTGATCTAAAAAACTACCTTCGAGACAATAAAGAAAAATATAAAGTAGAAGAAAGCAGAAGTTTAAAGTACGTTTCGTTCCCGGTAGTCCCATCGGCTGAAGATTCAGCATATGTTCGCCAGGAAATGCAAGATCTAAATGCTGAGTTTAAAACAGTAACGGATGATTCTGTTTTCGCTAGTTTGAATACGGACGGATTAACAGCATTCGGAAAATACAACATTGGTGATTTACCCATACAGCTTCAAAGTAATATTTCTAATCTGACAGCAGGGGATGTTAGAGGTCCATATCTGGATGCCGGAAATTTCAAGCTTTATAAGGTGACTGAAATATATGATGACACCGTAGAATATGCCCGAGCCAGTCATATCCTAATTAAAGGAGAAGATGACGAGGCCAGAACTGAGGCACGCAGAATATTGGGAGAAATTAAATCTGGTGCCAGTTTCGAAGAAATGGCTCGTGAGTATGGCACGGATGGTACCGCTTCCAAAGGGGGTGACCTAGGATGGTTTAAAACCGGAGCGATGGTAGAGGAGTTTAATGATGCTGTTTTTAACGCTACAAAAACGGGACTAATGAACCGACTGGTAAAGACCCAGTTTGGGTATCATATTATACGTGTAGACAATTTAAAAACTACTACTGCTTACAAAGTGGCCACCATAGAAAGAGAAATCTTGCCAAGTGACGAAACTCGAAATGTAGCCTTCAGAAAGGCTGATGAATTTGCCGCAGCGGTAGATGACCTTAACAGCTTTGACACCCGAGTGAGTGAGGATACGCTAAATGCCGTTTCAGCGGGTAAGTTAGGTAAGAATGAACGAAGAATCGGAGCGCTCGGTGAGGCACGTCAGATAGTACGGTGGCTGTTTACCGATGCTGCCGAGGGAGATGTTTCTGAAGTGTACGAATTAGATGATAAATACGTAGTAGCCGTGATGACGGATGCAACAGAAGAGGGATACCAATCCGTTTCTAATATCCGAAATGAATTATCTACTAAAGTAAAAAACGAAAAGAAAGGTAAGGTTATCATAGATAAGTTAAGTGGCATTTCAGGTACACTTGATGAAAAAGCAGCTGCTTACGGTGATGATGCTAATGTTTATACCAGCAGCGATCTAAAACTAAATAGCAACTCGTTACCAAGCGTAGGTTTTGATCCTTCAGCTGTAGGTAGAGCTTTTAGCCTTAATTCAGGCGAAACTTCTGAGCCATTTGCTTCAGAAAACGGAGTGCTGATCATAGAAATGATCAATAAAACTACGGCACCTGAAATTGCGGACTATGCCACTTATAAGACTCAAATCAGTCAGAACTACGAAAATCAAGCACGATATAATATCGCTGAGGCGGTGAAGAAATTTGCCGACATCAAAGATGAGCGCTATAAATTCTATTAGTTCGTAAAAAAATTAGTTAAAAAGCGGGTCTGATTCCCGCTTTTTTTGTTTAATTCAGAGTTATGAGTACTACATCTGACTCATTTAAAGAAAAGCTCGATAACGAATACAGTTGGCCGGCGTTATACACCTTTAAGTTTATCGTACCGGAAACTAAAATAAAAGAATTGAAAATACTCTTTGAAGGTCACGAAATGATCGAGAAGGCTTCGAGTAAAGGAAATTATATAAGCCTAACGTCAAAAGTGATGGCTCCTTCCAGTGACTACATCATCGAAATTTATGTAAAAGCCAGTAAGATTGATGGTATTATTTCGCTGTAGCTATCTTTTTATCTTCGGTGTTTTTATAGTATCAGGTTGTACGAATTCTGATAAAAAAGAAATTGATAGTTCTGATTCGGCCATAGAAAGTGTAATACCTCAGGAAAATGATACTCTAGCTTTTGAAGAGTTGGTTCAGAACTACGAGGCGCCAGATCGTGGAGTTTGGCAAAACCCTGAATTAATTATCGACCAATTCGGTGACCTGAAAGGAAAAATCGTCGCGGATGTCGGAGCTGGTACCGGTTATTTTAGTTTTAGGTTAGCCGCTGATAGCGCTCATGTGATAGCCATTGATATTGACGAACAATTTCTAGACTATATAGCCGAAAGAAAACAGGAGCTGGTGAATCTACCTGGTTCTATTGCCACACGACTTTCAGTTCCCGATGACCCGTTATTAAAAGACAGCGAGGCTCATTTCGTGCTAATAGTGAATACTTACCACTTTTTAAGTGACCGAGCAAGCTACTTAAAGAAACTAAGAAAAGGCCTTAAAGAAAATGGAAGTATCATTATCGTTGATTTTAAATCGGGAAAGCTCCCTGTAGGTCCTTTAGAAGAGGATAAGATCACGATAGAAATAGTGACAGAAGAACTTAAAAAAGCCGGCTTCTCCGAAATTAGAAGAGATACCAGTGCTTTAAAATATCAATTCATCATTAATGCAAATCGATAAGTTATGTGGACTGAAGAAGATAACAAACTAAAAAAAACGTTTAAGTTCGAAGATTTTATAAGTGCTTTTAGTTTTATGGCTAAGGTAGCGATAGTGGCTGAGAAGCAGAATCATCACCCCAACTGGTCAAATGTTTACAATACGGTGAGCTTTGAGCTAAATACACATGATGCAGGTGATATCGTCACTGAAAAAGATCACCTACTGGCTGCAGAAATAGACAAGTTAGCTTAGAGTGAAGACTCAGCTTTACCTCGTTCCTACCCCTATTGGAAATCTTCAAGATATGACACTTCGTGGATTGCGAATTCTAAAGGAGGTAGACTTGATTTTGGCTGAAGACACCCGAACATCCGGAAAGCTCCTTAAACACTATCAAATCGATAAGCCGCTTCAGAGTTATCATATTTTCAATGAGCATAAGTCGGTAGACCGCTTAATTGAAGAGCTGAAGCAAGAAAAAACCATTGCCCTTATTTCAGATGCAGGTACGCCGTCCATTTCAGATCCTGGGTTTCTGCTCGTCAAGAAATGCTTAGAAGACCAGATCAAGGTTGAGTGCCTGCCGGGGGCTACGGCATTTGTACCTGCTTTGGTTAAGTCGGGACTCCCGAGTGATCGGTTTATTTTTGAAGGATTTTTACCTCATAAGAAAGGTCGTCACACCCGCTTGCAGCAGCTAGCGCAAGAGTTCAGAACTGTGATTCTTTACGAGTCGCCACATAGATTGTTAAAATGCCTGAATCAGCTGGCAGAAGTGTGTGGGGAAGAGCGACAAGCTTCTGTTTCCAGAGAGCTGACGAAAATCCATGAAGAAACCATAAATGGCAATTTGAGAGAGCTTATAGATCACTTTTCTAAGAAAACTGTTAAAGGAGAAATTGTCATTATTATTCATGGAAAGTAATCGAAAAATAGCTTTAATGCTCGGCGTATGCGTCGTGTTGGTTATGCTATCAAGATTTCTCAGCTCTGCCATTTCATTAATAGCCTTTACGCCCTTGCTCTGGTTGCTTGAAAGCAGCATGAATAGAAAAGCCAGCTTAGTGTACTGGTTATCAGGATCAATTTTAATAATAACACTGTCTTCCATCTTTGCATTAGACAGTGTAGTTACAGCCTTGATCTATGGAGTAGGGCTGACTGCTACCTTATCACTTTACTTATTGACCTCTAAGTTTTCCAAAAACCGGCTTGGCATTTTCACTATTCTGTTTTTTTGGATCGCTTTTGACTATCTGATCCTTAAAGTACTACCCAACGCCTCAGCAGCTTTTTTGTCAGGCTTTTTTGACGGCTCAAAAGCGATGGGATGGTCCAGATCTACCGGTAATCTAGGGATAACCGCCTGGATTATTATTTCTAATCTGCTTTTCTATTATGTATTGCTGTGGAAAGATGCAATCTTCTCCAAAAACATTCGTTGGCTCTCTCTAATCTACACGTTGATCCTAATAGCCTTACCCCTACTGGCCGGCCTCTATTTTGTACCGGATACAGCTCCAATTACTTTGGCTGAAATGACATCTGTTTATACTCACAATAGTACGAGCTCAGATATTAGCTATACAGAAAATGGTGAATGGCTTGGTAGAATTTCCGCTTGGGTGAGCATCATGGTAGTAGTCTATGCCTTAATAAAAAGTAAAACGAAATGATCTAACCGTTAACCGTCCAATCGAGCAATTAATTATCATGTTAAGAGAAAAAGAAAATGCTAATTGAAGGTTTTATGATCTATCCAAGTTTATAACCGTATCACATGGACATGGAAAATCTTGAAGTACAACTGAATATATTTGGGGAGCAACTCATAGTTTGTAGCACTCACCCTTTGACCGGCTTTTACAGAGATGGCTGTTGCCATACAGGACCCATGGATACAGGGACTCATACCGTGTGTGCCGTAATGACTTCAGCGTTCCTAAGTTTTACAAAAAAACGAGGTAATGATCTCAGCACACCCATTCCAGAGTACCGATTTCCGGGATTAAAACCGGGAGATAGATGGTGTTTATGTGTTAACAGGTGGAAAGAAGCCCTGGATGCCGGCGTGGCACCAAAAGTAGTCTTAGAAGCAACAAATGAAAAAACATTAGAAGTAGTATCTATGCAACAACTCATAGATCATGCTGTGAGTGATTCTTAAACAGTTTGAACTACTTTTAGAACGCAAGATTTAGGGTATTGACAAATAAAATAATCCAAAAAGCTAGCTTAGTAGCCTAGTATTTATTCAAGAAATTTAAAATCCAAAAAGCGAACCACTTAAAACCCATATTGAATCAAGTACGACATGCGTGCATAGAAACAGCCGAATTTATCAAAAAAGAAGCCGCACAGTTTAGTAGAGACCGCATAGAGTTAAAGGGTTTAAATGACCTTGTGTCTTATGTAGATAAACAAGCCGAGCAAAAACTGGTAAGTGCCTGTAAAGCTATTTTACCTGAGGCTGGATTCATTACCGAAGAGGGCACGGATTCAACCAAGGGTGAAGTCTATAATTGGATCATAGATCCGCTGGACGGCACCACTAATTTCACACATGGTTTACCTATTTACGCTATCAGCATCGCACTGATGCGTAAGGATAAAATTGTACTTGGTGTAGTACATGAGATAAACAGAAATGAATGCTTCTATACTGTTGAAGATGAGCCCGCTTTCTGCAATGAAAGAGTAATTTCGGTCAACAATACAGAATTACTCCAGGATAGTTTATTAGCTACCGGTTTTCCTTATTACAACTTTGAGCAAATGCCTCAGTACCTGAAAATATTAAATACATTTATGCAAAAGACGCATGGATTAAGGCGTATGGGAAGTGCAGCCGTTGACCTTGTTTACGTGGCTTGTGGAAGGTTTGAAGGTTTTTTTGAATATAACCTAAATGCCTGGGACGTAGCGGCAGGAGCTTTTATAGTGCAGCAGGCCGGAGGAACCGTCGCGGATTTCGAAGGCGGAGATAATTATATTTTTGGCCGTGAGATCGTAGCCGCTGGACCGGTTCAACTCCAAATGCTGAGGGTGATCAGTGAAGTTTGGAAAAGTTAGAACTTATCTAACCTTCTAATAGTTTATTCATTATGCAGGCAATTCTTGTTATTCTACTTTTTCTGGCAGCAGTTACTTACCTGGTAAAATTCGCATATAACGCTCTGAAAAAAGATGAAGATTGCGCATCTAACTGTGGATGTGAGAATAAAACTAAGCCCACACTGTAGTACCTTCCGTACAGTTTTTACACATTTCAATTTCGCTTCTGGACCTTAATATAGAAGCCCTGAACGAACGATAGCCTTCACTAAACCAAAGCGACTCAAAGCTGTCCTCTGTTAATTTTCCCAGGGTATAATGAGCATCTTTATCAAAGCAGCAAGGAATAACCCGGCCGTCCCAAGTAATTACCGAACTATGCCACATTTTCCAGCAGTGATCTAAAAGCTTACTCTTGATTGAATATTTACCGGATTTTTCCTGACGGTATCTTGAATATTTATTTATCGTTGGGATAAGGTCATTTCCATTTTCAAAATCATATACCTGTGCCGTTTTAAGGCCAACTTCGTCAACTCCGAGCTCTTTAGCCATTTCGTATACCTGACCTATTTGATGCTCATTATGACGCACTACTAGAAACTGAAAAACGACATGTGGGGTTTTAGATTTCAGTTTTTTCTTCCAGGCCATTATATTTTTAGTTCCTTCAATTACTTTAGCCAGCCTACCGCCTACTCTATATGATTGATATGTTTCTTGCGTAGTACCATCGATAGATACTATCAAGCGATCGAGCCCGGACTCTACCGTTTTTCGGGCGTTTTCATCGTTCAGATAATGTGCGTTAGTAGAAGTAGCCGTATAAATATTCCTAGAAGAGGCATATTGAACCAATTCTAAAAATTGAGGATGCAAATAAGGTTCTCCTTGAAAATAAAACAACAGGTACATCAGTGTATCGTGTAGCTCATCTATGACCTTTCTGAACAAAGAAGGCTCTAACATACCTGTAGGACGTGTAAAAGACCGTAGGCCACTAGGGCACTCAGGACATCTCAAATTGCAGGAAGTGGTAGGTTCTATGGAGAGACTAAGAGGTAAGCCGGATATCAACGGCTTCTTAGTTACTCGAGAGCACATGTAACTACCTACAATCCTGAACGCGTTCCACAGCCGTTTCGGTGTAGCTTTAGAAAGAAAATTAAGGCCATCTGTTACGTTAGTATTCATGAACAATTCAAAGCTTATCCCTTCTCAACTGATTTCCAATCAGAACAATAAAAATATTCCTTACCCCACTATAATCGGCCCAAGTGTGGTCAAACTATAAAATGTAATTAACTTTTACGTTGAACAAACCAGTTAATTTAGTGTACCGGCAAAATGAAAATTTACTTGTTTTCTTAACAACAGTATATAAATTCACCCCATGAACAGAATCATTGCTTTCCTATTCATTGGGCTACCCCTAATTAGTCATGGACAAACTATCCTGTCTTCTGATGCCGAAATTAGAATAGTAACAGTAGGGCCCTATCAAGGTGAGTTATATTCAGCCTTTGGACATTCAGGCATAAGGGTATTAGACCCCATCAATGGGTTGAATGATTTTTACAACTATGGCATTTTTGATTTCGATCAGCCTAACTTTTATTTGAATTTCGCTCGTGGCTTCCTTAATTACCGATTAGCAGTTATGCCTTATGATCGTGTGGTAAACTTTTATGCTTATCAAGATAGATATATTCACGAGCAAGTTCTAAATCTGGATTCCGCGCAAAAGCAGCGTCTTTTTGAATTTCTTACCTGGAATGCCAAACCTGAAAATATGTATTACTACTACGATTACTTTTATGATAATTGTGCAACCCGTGTACGCGATGCCATAGAAGATACCTTTCAAGGTAAGGTACAATTTGATGATTCATACATATCCACCGATTATACCATACGAGATTTAACTGATGTTTATTTAAAAGAACAGCCTTGGGGAGATCTGGGTATTGACATTTGCCTGGGCTTACCCATGGATAAAAAGGCAACGCCCTACATGTATATGTTTCTGCCAGATTACGTTGAATCCGCTTTTGATGATGCCAAAATTGATCAAAATGGTCGAAAAGTACCACTGGTGAAAGAAACTATAATTACCTACTCCACTCAAGGCACGGTGATCATCGAGCCCTCCTTAATTACTCCTATGATGGTTTTTATATTTCTTTTATTCTTAGGAATTGTATTAACAATATGGGCATACAAAAAAGGAAAAAGCTTGTTCTGGTTTGATACTATTCTCTTCTCAATCATAGGTCTGGTGGGCTGGTTACTTTTTGTACTATGGGTGGCCACAGATCATAATGCTGCTGCTAAAAATATGAATCTATTATGGGCTGTACCATTACACTTTCCTGCAGGAATCTTGCTTCTTAAACGAAACTGGTCGCGATTCTCATCAGTATATTTTACATGTACCGCATTCTTAATGTCTATTCTACTTATAACTTGGTCATTTTTGCCTCAGAACCTGCACGAAGTGTTTGTACCTCTTACTTTTCTAATTGTTATTCGATCCCTGTATATCAAACATTATTTAAAAAAGTTGAATGAAAGAACTTAAAACAGAAATCGATATCAATGCTCCTGCTTCTAAAGTTTGGTCTATTTTAACTGACTTTGACAGTTATCCTGAGTGGAATCCATTTATTATCAGTATTGTAGGCAAACCGCATCTAAGAGAGCGATTGAATATAACTATTCAGCCGCCAGGTAGCAAGCCTATGAGATTCAAGCCAAAGGTGACGCTCTTTAAAAAGGAGCAACAATTTGGCTGGCTGGGCCATCTGCTTATGATAGGGGTATTTGATGGGCACCATAGTTTTGAAATTCATAGTAATAAGGCAGGGACCTGCACTTTTATTCACCGCGAAGAATTTAGTGGGTTACTTGTACCCTTGTTTTGGAAGCAATTAAATACAACTACGCGCGCCGGGTTTGAGGCTATGAATGAAGCCATTAAAAAGCGAGCTGAGCAATGAATCGTATTGACCGTCTATCTGCTATCCTCATACAGCTGCAGAGTAAAAAAGTAGTACGGGCAGTTGAAATTGCAGAACGGTTTGAAATAAGTTTACGCACCGTTTACAGAGATATACGAGCACTGGAAGAAGCTGGTGTGCCTATAGGTGCGGAAGCAGGCATTGGATACTTTCTAATGGAGGGCTATAACTTACCTCCTGTTAAATTCACAAAAGAAGAAGCTGGAGCTATCCTAATGGCTACTAAACTGGCTGAAAAATTTACAGACCATTCCATTCAGAAAAATTTACGTGATGCCCTATACAAAATAAGATCTGCGCTCAAACTAGAGGAAAAAGATTACCTGGAAAGCATAGAAAACAATATAGAGGTGATCCAGCGGCCAACTGGCCCCTCAGGAAGTAGCTTTCCTGATCATTTCCTTTCTGATATTCAATCCGCTTTGGCTCAAAACAGAGTCATCAATTTTGATTATTACTCGAACTATAATGACACATTTACAAACCGGGATATAGAGCCTTTAAGCCTCTGCTTTTATGCCAATCATTGGCATTTGATAGGTTATTGCAGGCTAAGGAATGATCTAAGAGACTTCCGCTCTGACCGTATTATGAAACTTCATGTCACGGAAAAGTACTTTAGCCCCAAAGCGCACTCGGGTTATGATGGATATATTAACTCCATCATCATGGGTTCAGATCTGCAGGAAGTTCAAGTAAGATTTACAAAAAAAGCAGCTCGTTTTATTAGTGAATATAAATTTACTATGGGCTTCATAGAAGGTTATGATGTAGATGAATTTGAAGAAATGAAATTTATGACTGCAGACCTCGAAATCTTTGGACGTTGGCTATTACAGTTTAGCGATTCTGCTCAGGTCATTTCTCCCGCAAAACTGCGAGCAATGGTCATAAAACTATATAAACGAGGTCTGAAAAAATATAAAATAGAACCACAAGAGCATTTATAGTCAGCCATATCATTGGTTATTTTCCTATATTCGCGCGCCCCGAATGAAATACAATAAAAAAGCAGCTCTCGGTTTTATTTTCATCACTCTATTGATTGATGTTACCGGAATAGGCATTATTATTCCTATCATCCCGGATCTTATTAATGAGTTAACCGGCGCCACCGTCAGTGAGTCAGCGGCCATCGGAGGTTGGCTAGTATTTGCTTATGCAATTATGCAATTTACATTCGCTCCCATACTTGGTGGCCTAAGTGATCAATACGGACGAAGAAAAATAATATTAATCTCGCTTTTAGGGTTCGGTATAGATTATATTTTTACCGCACTTGCCCCTACCTTGATCTGGCTTTTTGTTGGTCGTGTAATAGCTGGTATCATGGGATCTAGTTTTACTACAGCCTCTGCTTACATAGCTGACATAAGTACTCCGGAGGAACGCGCCAAAAATTTTGGTTTGATAGGTGCAGCTTTTGGTCTCGGCTTTATTATAGGTCCTTCCATTGGTGGAATTTTAGGTGAATACGGAACACGCGTGCCGTTTTATGGAGCCGCTTGTCTCACACTGCTGAACTGGGTTTATGGGTTTTTCATTTTACCAGAGTCGTTGTCACCCGAGAACAGACGCAAGTTCAGTTGGAAACGAGCGAATCCGGTGGGCACCTTAATTCAGCTTAGAAAGTATCCGGTAATTATTGGTATGGCGGGTTCGTTAATGCTCATTTATATAGCCGGGCATGCTACGCAAAGTACTTGGACATTTTATACTAAAGAACTTTTTGCTTGGGATCCGGCATGGATTGGTTATTCGCTCACCTTTGTGGGTATAATGGTAGCTTTAGTACAAGGAGTACTCATAAGATGGCTCCTGCCCTTACTCGGCCAAAACAGAGCTGTTTATATAGGGCTTGCACTTTATGCGGTTGGTTTCCTGCTTTTTGGGTTAGCTACTCAGGAATGGATGATGTTTGCCTTTACCATCGTGTACACGCTAGGTGGAATAGCCGGACCGGCACTCCAGGGCATCATGTCAAATGAAGTGCCTTCTACTGCCCAGGGAGAATTGCAGGGCGGCCTCACCAGCCTTATAAGTGTTACTTCCATCATTGGTCCACCTTTGATGACTTCAATGTTCTATTACTTCACAAGTGAAAATCCGTTTAATATTTATTTGCCCGGGGCAGCCTTTTTCTTAGGTTCATTATTCACATTGATCAGTTTGCTATTAGCTTACCGTGCGTTATCCGTGAAGCAAATTCCAACTTAAGTTGAATATGATTACGCGGAGTTCTGACAACTCCGTTCGAATTTTGTCGTAACATTGGGTCATGGGTTCTTTGAGAAAGATTGAATTAATCCTACTGTTAATTTTTCTATTACCGGCTATTTTTTTTTCAGCCTATGAGATATCCTCACTCAATAAAGACGAAGAGGTTATCAATCAGATTTATGAAGAACAGCTGGATGCGATCTTATATTCTGCCAATCAATATTCAGATGATGTACTGAATAGCTGGATATCAAGAATTCAAATGGGTCTTGAAATGGCCAAAGGAGATTCAACGCCTAAAAGAATTCAAATGCTTTTGGACTTAAATCCTGCCCTGTCCATGATCTTCATTGGAGATACCCTAAACCAGGAATCTTCGGTTACGCTTTTCACGAATGATGGTAGCATCGATAATACGAACAATAAGGCGCGTCTGGCTGGTCTTTTAGCAGATAAAAGTACTAACATCAACCAGCTTATTACGTACCAGAAAAGCGGGTTTAAAAAGAACGAACCTTTTGGAAAATTCAATGACCAAGCTATAATTGTATTCATACTCTATACAGAATTTAAAGAAAAATACATTTGTGGGCTAGTAATAGATCCAATTCTATTTATTGAAGAGTTATTAGGCCCTAAACTCCAGCGCATAGCACAGGATAAGTTTATACTCAATGCTTACAGCAAAGCATCAGATACACCTATATTTCAAAGTAACGGCACGGATAGTATCGCTAATGCCATAGCACAAACAAAAGATCTGTGGTTACTTCCTGATCACTACCTTGGAATTACCACTCAGGGTGAGTCTATTCAAGATCTTGTAGATGAGCGAACATATACCAATCTGGCTTTGATCATAGCGCTTGATATTATTCTTATACTAGGGGCGTTCTTAGTTTTTATAAATGTGAAAAAGGAAATGCGTCTTGCACAGAATAAGTCAGACTTTGTGTCCAACGTATCTCATGAAATCAGAACCCCACTTGCGTTAATCAGCATGTTTGCGGAAACCTTGGAACTAAACCGTGTAAAATCGGAAGAGAAAAAGCACGAATACTATTCTATTATTAACAAGGAGGCTAACCGCTTAACGGGTATTGTGAACCGTATTCTTACTTTTAGCCGCATGGAGGCCAATAAAAAGGCACTAAATATTGAGCCTTTAAACGTGAAAGAGGCCATTGAAGATATATTAAATACTTATGAATATCACTTAACAAGTAAAGGCTTTACATACAGTTTCAAGTCCAGTTTAGATCAGGCCATATTAGTCGATTCTCAGGCCTTGGTAGAAGTAGTAGTAAACCTTCTTGATAACGCTATAAAATATAGTAACTCCATTAAGCATATTGATATTTCTACAGGCTCGGAAAACGATTTTGGATACATTTCAGTAAAAGACAAAGGTGTAGGCATATCCAAGCAAGATCAAAAGCACATATTCGATAAGTTCTACAGGGTATCCTCTGGTGATCTGGCCAAGAGTAGAGGAACAGGGCTTGGTTTATCATTAGTGAAAGAAATTGTGGAAGGTCTTAATGGACGAGTTGAGGTAAAGAGCGAGTTGGGTAAAGGTTCGGAATTTATTCTCTTATTTCCGTTGAGTAAATCTTAAAGCGTATGTACAAAATACTTATAGTAGAAGATGAACCGGCCATGCAGCTAGGCCTCAAAGATAACCTGGAGTTCGAAGGCTATTCTGTGGAAACGGCCAGTGAAGGTGATAGCGGACTGGAAAAAATAAATACAGATAAATTTGATCTTGTGCTGTTGGATGTAATGCTCCCGAACATGTCTGGCTTTGATGTATGTAGAAATGCTCGAGCCGGTGGAATTAAAACGCCTATCGTACTACTCACCGCAAGAGGGGAAGAAATCGATAAAGTATTAGGCTTGGAATTAGGCGCTGATGATTACGTTACTAAACCTTTCAGCGTTCGGGAATTACTGGCAAGAATAAAAGCAATTTTAAGAAGGAGTGACAGCAGGACCAACAAACCGGTTACTGATCATATCACCATAGGTAGGCTTAGCATAGATTTCAATTCCTATGTAGCTAAGGAAAATAATGCAGAAGTAAAACTTTCTCACAAGGAATTTGAAATACTCCACTACTTGCTTGATCATACTAATGAAGTCGTTAGCCGATATGATCTTTTAGAGAAGATTTGGGGGTACGATGAACAACCTACCACCAGAACCGTAGACAACTTTATCGTGCGGCTCCGGCAAAAGATAGAAACGAACCCCAACAGCCCAAAGATCATTTTAACCGTTCACGGAACAGGCTATAAAATGCTGGTTTAACCTGTTTGACATATAGTTTCAAGGCTGTGACATCATGTTACATTCCTTTACCGCGTAATGACATCTCCGCTTGTTTAACCTGCGTTATTTGAAGTGTAATCAATAACTAAGGTCAACAAAATCGAAAAGTCATGAAACTAAAAGTAATCATCTTCGCGCTAATTCTTACCGTTCTAAGTACAGCTACTTTTGCACAGCAGAGTTCTAATGATCCAATCGTAAAAATATTGCCGTTGCCAACCGCTAACATGCTCAAACTCCTCTATGTAAACGATGTGGAAGGTGCTGTTCAAGTGAAGTTCTATTCTGGCAATGCATTAATTAAAAGAGATAAAATCAGAGGAAGGAATTTTGAAAAGGGTTTTGTGAAAAAATATGACTTGAGCGACCTGAAAGCAGGTATCTATCAAGTTGAAGTTATTTCTGGAGGAATGTCAGTAAAGTATGAGCTATCAGTTAATCCTGGTCAGCCACTTTGGGCACGAACGTGGGAAAATCATCTTTCTCCAGAACAAGCCATTGCTTCTAAGTAAAGGTTGAGCAATCAGGAAGTCGGCAATCAAACGAGATTGTCGGCTTCCATCGTATATATGAGATTTGTGAAAATTGCCTTTACAGCTGCAAAATTACAATATGAACCACTGGCTATTAACTAGTTTTGAGGCCTGTGGTGAGATGAGTACTTTTGAGACTGGCATAGAATTAGTGTTCTTCTTAGCTGTAAGACATAACAAAAATATTGAAACAAGCAGTCACCATATTGATCTTGACCATTCTCACTGCAACGGCCGGTTTTTGCCAGTTCGTAGACCTTCGAACTAGGTGGAAGTTTAATATCGGTGATAAAAAGGAATGGGCTGAAGCAAATTATGATGATTCAGATTGGGAGATTATCTGGGCCCCCTCTCAATGGGAAGAAGAGGGTTTTTACGGATACGATGGGTTTGCGTGGTATCGAAAAAAAGTGGACGGCAAGGAGCTACCGAAAAACGAGAAAGTATATCTTAATCTAGGGTATATCGATGATGCCGATGAAGTTTATTTCAATGGAGAACTCATCGGTTTTTCAGGTGCTATGCCCCCAAAATTTAGAACCGCTTATAATGCAGAGCGTAACTATCTAATTCCAACCGGTTTAATAAACTACTCTGGTGAAAATACGATAGCTATTCGCATTTTTGACGCTACATTGTCAGGAGGTATTATAGGCGGTGATTTAGGGATTTATCCATTAGAGGACCGATCTCCCATGTTAATAGATCTGCAAGGGCTATGGTCATTTGCGCTGAGTCGTTCCGGAAGACCCGTTGAAAGTGATGAAGATTGGGAGAAGATAATGGTTCCAATCCCCTGGGAAAAACAAGGTTTTAGGAGATACGATGGTTTCGCCTGGTATAGAACCACTTTTGAGCTTCCTCAAGGTGAGAGCAAGGAAAATCTCATTTTGTTATTAGGTAAAATAGATGATTTCGATGAGGTTTATTTGAATGGGGAACTAATAGGTGCTACGAATGACCGAAGAAGATATGGCAGGAGTAATTCCTGGGCTCAGAAGCGCGCCTATGATATTCCTAGTCATTTGATAAAGCTCAACGGAAAAAACAGTATTGAAATACTAGTGGAAGATATAGGTAATGAAGGTGGAATCTATGAAGGCCCGGTTGGGATCACCACAAAAAGCAAATACTATCGCTATTTCAGATAGTTAAGAATCCAAGGTGGGAAACTCATTTTTTTGACCATCAGGACGGCTTTTTGTCGTCCTTTTTTATTAAATCATTGAGGATGGAAC
>JBCCSU010000019.1:0-34037 GCA_039199635.1 Bacteroidota bacterium
ATAGGATTGTCACCTGCACCCACGTTAGAAAGAGTGAAAAAACTGGAAAATGCAGGTGTGATTAAAAGCTACCATGCTAAACTTGATGCCGAGGTAGTAGGCTTGGGGGTGAATACCTTTGTCATGGTATCCTTAAAGGGCCACAATAAAGAAAACATAGAAAAATTCATTAAGAGTATTGAGCATATAGAAGAAATAATTGAATGTCATCATGTTACAGGGTCAAGTGACTTTATTCTTAAAATTATATCAGAGGATATAGGCTCCTATCAAAAACTTATGCTCGAAAAAGTCAGTAATATAGATGTAGTAGATAACATGCAGTCCATGGTTATACTTTCTACCTTCAAAGACAGTAAAGTGCTACCCCTACCGTAATGGAAGAAAAGACTCTGATTTTAAACGAGGGCCAGATCCTCCAGAAGCTCAGGCGAATAGCTTTTGAGATTTACGAGAATAATTTCAAAGAAAAAGAGCTGATAGTGGTGGGTGTAAAAGATCAGGGATATCAAATAGCCGAGCATATATGCAAAGAACTGGAGGTTATAAGTCCGATCAAGGCTCATCTTACGAGTATATCTTTAGATAAGTTCAAGCCTACCCAAAGTGAAATTGTGTTAGATGACGATCCTAAAATATACAAAAACAAGGCCGTTATATTGGTGGATGATGTTCTCAATACGGGTAGAACCCTAGCCTACAGCTTGAAACCTTTCATGGATACCAGGGTAAAAAAAATTGAGGTGGCCGTTTTGGTTAATCGTAGTCACACACAATTCCCTATTTCAGCCAATTACACGGGCTTTGAATTAAGTACCTCTATTATGGAGCATGTAGAGGTAATTTTAGGTAAGGGTAAAAGTGCCGTTTATTTACGCTAGTCAAAAAGTATTTGCTTTACTATCCAAGTAAAACTATCTTGGTATTATATCCACAGAGATGTTTTACAAGAGGATTCTTTAATTAAGGTAAATTGTCAGCAGAAGAAAATCTATTAGCTGGTTTATCAAAAGAGGATTTGCTAACCAGGCTTCAAAGCCAGACCGATAGGTATAATAAGCTTTTTCAGAATTCGCTGGTAGCCATGATGATCATTCGGTTAGATGATGGTCAAATAATAGAAGCAAACAAGAATTGTCTTGATCTGCTATACTTAAAAGGAGTGGCTAACGCCAATTTTTTTCAGTTTTTAAAAGCCGCTAACCGTAAGCAGTTTCAACACCAACTTGAGGATAGTGAGCAAATAGATAATTTGGAGCTTGAACTATCTGGTGAGGCCGGATCTAAATGGGTTTCTTGCAGTGCCAGATTGAACAGCGATGGGTGTACTGCTGATTGTATTTTAATCGATATTACGGAATCAAGAGATCGGTTAAATGAGCTTAAAAAGGTAAATTTTGAGCTTGATAGCTTTGTATATCATGCCAGTCACGATCTCAGATCTCCGCTCAGGTCTATTTTAGGGCTTATCGATATCTATCGGCTTGAAGAAAATAAGAAAACCAAGACAGAATGTATTGAAAAGATAGAGGGTAGTGTCAGAAGACTGGATGATCTGGTAATGGAACTCCTGAGCATTTCCAGGAATGATAGAATTAACGATCCACACGTGGAGATGAATCTAATGTATGAGATCAATAATTCAATATCCAGTTATTATAATGCTTCCGATACCAAAGGCTTGGAAATTAGGGCAGAAATTAAGCAACCGGTGCCGTTCATCTCAGATCTTACCAGAGTCAGGATTATCTTGAACAACCTGATTTCTAATGCGCTGAAATACAGAAGCTTTGAAAATGAAACAGATTTCATAAGTATCAAAGCTAAAGTAAATATGAAAGGGCTGGAACTGACGGTAGAAGATAATGGCGAAGGTATAGCAGAGAATAAACTGCCTCACATTTTTGACATGTTTTACAGAGCGACAGAAAAAAGTGAAGGATCCGGTTTGGGTCTGTATATTGTTAAAAAAGTAGCTGATAAGCTCAAAGCCTCAATTGAAGTCCAGAGTTTTGAACTGGAAGGCACTACTTTTACTGTATTTATTCCTAACTCATTAAATAAAGAAAGTGTCCGTTCATAAATCCAACATTAAAAAAATTACAACACACCAACTTCAGGAAATGAAGAACCGCGGTGAGAAGATCTCCATGTTAACCGCTTATGATTTCTCAATGGCCAAAATCCTGGATGGTGCCGGAGTAGATGTGCTTTTGGTCGGTGATAGTGCATCCAATGTTATGGCAGGAAATGAAACCACCTTACCGATTACCCTGGATCAGATGATCTATCACGCCACTTCCGTGGTAAATGCAGTGGAACGCGCGTTCATTGTAGTTGATATCCCCTTTGGGTCCTATCAAGGAAACTCTTCTGAAGCGTTGCGGTCTGCCATTCGGATAATGAAAGAATCGGGGGCTCATGCTGTAAAGGTGGAAGGTGGAGAGGAAATCAAAGAATCCGTTGTCCGCATTCTAAGTGCTGGCGTACCTGTTATGGGGCATTTGGGGTTAATACCCCAATCTATATTTAAATTCGGAACCTATACCGTTAGAGCAAAGGAAAAGGCCGAAGCGGATAAACTACTTGAAGATGCGCTAGTACTGCAGGAATGCGGCTGCTTTGCGTTAGTCCTGGAAAAAATACCGGCCCAACTGGCTAAAAAAGTGGCCCAAGAGGTAGAAATACCGGTAATAGGTATTGGTGCCGGAGGCGGTGTAGATGGTCAGGTTTTAGTTATGCAAGATATGTTAGGTCTTACAAAAGAGTTTCAACCACGCTTCCTAAGGCGTTATGCTGATTTAGATTCAGTGATTACAGGTGCCGTAGACACGTACATTAAAGATGTTAAGTCTGGAAATTTTCCAAATGAACAGGAGCAATATTAATTTACTCCTCACAAGGCTTTTCGTTATCCGCTAATTGGCCAAACCAAACCACTGCATATTCCCGATATATACCCACCCCTATGGCCTGCCATTGCACCTGTTTCCACATACCGGAATTAACTAACAAAGGGTTATGACCTTTACTTTTTTTCCAGCCCGCTAACCCTTCAAACGCCGTTGCACCGGCCGAACTATAATAAGCAATTTCATAGCCATGGCTTTCGTATCCTGCTATTTCTTTGGGCTTATTCCACATGCATTCTGCTTCCTTATGGTCATTAGTATAGCAACATGATGTCCACTCTCCGGCATCAGACCAACTATGTGGATTACACTTGCCCTTTGGATCGAAAGAATAGTGATTGGCTAAATCTTTGGCGTGGACTTGCGCCACTTGGCTTAGCTTTTGCGAAACAGGAATAGCTGATAACCCTTTAGTTTTTCTGTAGTCATTGATCAGGCTCACTAACTTCACCTCTTCTTTAGACAAACACTTTGAAGGTGCTGGAGGGTTATTTGCTGGAAAATAGGTGAGGAAATATAAAAGCAGTACAGACATCTATTTTTAGTGTAACGATTACGACGAATAATATGTTGGATTTACTCTGGTATAATAATTTGCAAATGCCTGATTCATGCTAAAACCACGGACATTTATTAAATTCGCAGCCTATCAATAACATCTTAATTAAGATAAGGCATGTCTGATTCTAAGTCTAACATTATTTACACTAAAACTGATGAAGCTCCGGCTTTAGCTACATATTCATTACTTCCTATCATTGAAACCTTCACAAAAGCGGCAGGGATCAATGTAGAAATAAGAGACATTTCCTTAGCGGGAAGAATTTTGGCCAATTTCCCGGAATTCCTATCTCCTGACCAGCAGATTTCAGATGCTTTATCAGAACTAGGCGAATTAGCGAAAAAACCGGAAGCCAACATTATTAAGCTTCCCAACATAAGCGCGTCTATTCCTCAAATGAAGGCCGCTATAGCTGAACTGAAGGAGCAAGGATATGCTCTACCCGATTATCCTGAAGAGCCTACGAGCGATGACGAAAGAAACATAAAGTCCAAATATGATAAAATTAAAGGTAGTGCCGTAAATCCAGTTTTACGTGAAGGAAATTCAGATCGGAGAGCGCCAAAAGCAGTAAAAGAGTATGCTAAAAAGCATCCTCATTCTATGGGAGAATGGACACCAAGTTCAAAAACCCACGTAGCACATATGGAAAAAGGTGATTTCAGATCAAATGAAAAATCAGTAACACTTGAAAATGCCACTACTATTTCTATCGAGCATATCAATAAAAACGGAGAAGTAAAAGTGCTTAAGAGTGATATTGCATTGCAATCGGGAGAGATCATTGACGCTACGCTCATGGAGATAAAGGCATTAATCAACTTTTTAACGAACGAAATTAAGAAGGCCATTCAGGAAAAGGTATTGCTTTCATTACATCTGAAAGCCACCATGATGAAAGTATCAGACCCGATTATTTTTGGTCATGCTGTAAAAGTGTTTTTTAAACCTGTTTTCGATAAGTATGGGGAAACCCTGGAGCAGCTAGGCGTTGATGTAAAAAATGGATTTGGTGATCTGGTATCCAAGCTTGAAAACTTGACTACCGCAGAAAAAGATGAGATACAATCAGAGATAGAAGCTTGTTTTGAAAATGGCCCGGAGTTAGCGATGGTTAACTCTGATAAAGGTATTACTAATCTTCATGTACCTAGTGATGTGATCATAGATGCATCCATGCCTGCCATGATTAGGACCTCTGGGCAAATGTGGGACCAAGGCGGTAAAACACAAGATACAAAGGCGATCATACCAGATAGCTCCTATGCGGGAGTATACCAAAAGGTGATCGAGTTTTGTAAGAAAAATGGCGCACTTGACCCTACTACCATGGGTACCGTTCCCAATGTAGGTCTTATGGCGCAAAAAGCTGAAGAGTATGGTTCCCATGATAAAACCTTTGAAATACCAGAAGATGGGAGAGTTCAGGTAAAAGACGCTAGTGGTCACGTGTTAATTGAACATGAAGTCAGCACCGGCGACATATGGAGAATGTGTCAGGTAAAGGATGCTCCGGTCAGGGATTGGGTCAAACTTGCTGTCAATCGTGCGAGAATGTCAAATACACCAGCGGTTTTCTGGTTAGATAAGGATCGGGCGCATGATGCTGAGTTAATCAAAAAGGTAAAAGCCTATCTTAATGATCATAATACGGATGAGTTGGATATTAGAATTATGGCTCCGGCTGATGCTACTCAACTTTCGCTAGAGAGAATAGTGAAAGGCGAGGATACGATTTCTGTAACCGGTAATGTGTTAAGAGATTATCTCACTGACCTATTTCCAATACTTGAGGTGGGGACAAGTGCCAAAATGCTCTCAATAGTTCCCTTAATGAATGGAGGTGGACTCTTTGAAACCGGTGCAGGTGGCTCAGCGCCTAAGCACGTACAGCAGTTTAACCAAGAGGGTCATTTGCGCTGGGATTCTCTAGGCGAATTTCTGGCCCTAGCGGCTTCGCTAGAACATTTGAGTCAGACCAGAGATAATTCAAAAGCAAAGGTACTTACCGATGCATTGGACTCCGCAACGGCTAAATTTTTAGAGGAAAATAAATCACCATCAAGAAAAGTAAACGAATTAGATAACCGAGGCAGTCATTTTTACTTGGCCATGTACTGGGCCGAGGAATTAGCCGATCAGTCTGAAGATCAGGAACTAAAAAATAGATTCATCAAAGCGGCCAAACAGCTGAGAGAGCATGAGTTAGCCATCATTGATGAGTTGAATGCAGCACAAGGAAGTTCAGTAGATATTGGCGGGTATTATAAACCTGACGAAACCCTGACTTCTGATGCTATGAGACCGAGCAAAAAACTTAATGAAATCATAACAGATATATAGATTTTAAGAAGGCGCCTCTGTAATACGATAATGCGTAAAGATGCCTTCATAAAAATTACTCATCTGAGTTCGATTAATAATTCAAAAAAGCCTTCTGTAAGTCCCTGTAACGATATACAGCGCAGATAATCTCGGAAATTTCATTCATTCCTATGAATAAAATTGTCCATGATCTCTGATGAATTAAGGTTTTAAAAAGTAAACCTTAATTCATCAGGCATGACAGTTGTTTTATCAATTGAGCTCTGGTTAATAGGCAAGTGCTACGTATATTCCAATATTTTGCTGGGCTCTTACCCAGATAATATCTGGTTTTGAATCTCCATTCACATCGGCAACCATAGGATCATTGAACGCATTCCAATCTATACCTTCATCGGGGTGTACTTGTTTTGCAGTAGCAAAGCTGAATAGGTTTTCATTGAGGTCCGCTACGTTGGCCTTGGTCAAACCCACATGAACGATATTGGTTAGGTCTCCTTTGTCATTCCATATAATATCGCTCTTTCCATCCCGATTTATGTCGGCAACTAATGTTTTCATGAACTTGCTTTCTTCATTTAAATTAAAACCTTTCGACAGCTTTTTGGTACCCACTTTAGTTCCATCTGAAAAACCTAACCATACGGCACCGCCAATATCTATAGTTGAATCTGTATTTGCTAAAATGATATCATCCCTACCGTCTCCATCAATATCACTAATTCGGGAGATATAATTAGTAAATCCATTAGCTGCGAAAGTAAATCCGTCACCTCTGACCAAAGTTGTGCCGTTATACTTCACGAAGTATATAGTTTTTGTATTTCCTGTTCTTTCAAATACTATATCTTCCTGCTGATCGCCATCAATATCACCAACGGAAACCTGGTAATCGGACCAGGACCCACTGAAATCTATTGGGTTGTCCTGGAAGTTAAAACCTTCTTCATCGGCAAGAGCAATGTAAGTTCGATTATTTGAAGTTAGTGCATTAAAAAAGAGGTCATCTTTTTTGTCCCCATTCAGGTCTGCCACATAAAACCTAAAGTTTGTTCTCCAGGTGCGCTCTTCTTGAAATGGTGTGGTATTAAATACGTAAGACCCGTCGGCCTGACCAAAGGCCGTGTAATTAGTGTTGAATTGTATGTCAGTAGGTGTTTCTATCATATTACTCCAAACTAGATCCGTAAGACCATCGCCATTAAAGTCACCGGTTTTTACATCATAATCCGTCCAGCTGCCAACATCAGGGGTACCATCTGGATACTCAGATATTTGTGTCAAGTTAAGTAAACCACTGGCATCACCAAGAGCCACCTGAATCTGATTTTGGTCTGCTACGCATCGATTCAGTATAAGATCATCAATTCCATCACCATTAACATCCCCAGTGAGTGTCTTATAGCCTATAAGATCAAGAGGTAACGATTGTAGCGCTAGGAATTCAAAACGCCCGGGAGCTGCGGGTACACAAGTTTTAACATCATAAGAAGTGGCTAATTTGACGTTAACAATTTGGTTATCCAAAGCACTTCTGACTACATAAGATATAGGTAAGCCATTTTTGATATCACTGGTCTGATTCAGTCGGTTTACCAGTGCCTCAATGTCAGTCACACCGGCGAGTCCAATACTACCGGAAGCATCTCCACCATACGCTTTAACTTTAATAGTTAGATTAGACAAACCTTTCATCTGCGAGGCCTGTGCACTGGCTTCAACCTTCGTTAACCCATTAAAGGAGCCCCTTATGGCTGCTTCCACTTTGGTAGAGTTATCCGTGGATTCTATAAGCATGTAGAAAATACGTCCGTAGGTTACATCTGAAATGTAGGCTGCTGGGTTACCCGAACCAACATACCTAGCGAGATCTTGTGGAGTTACCTCAGGGGCAAAAAGTTCATCCGTGCTGGTGGGTAAATCAAAACTCATGGTATAATAGGACTGATTGAGTTTAACTAAAAACCTGGTGTAACTTCTATCTTGGCTAAAACTCAAGTCGGATTGAACTTCAGTGAATCGTGTATTCACATCCACTCCCATTTTGAAGGCCAGTTCTTGTGTGGACTGAACCTCTTCAATAGTTAAAGAGAAGTTTGCGGGGAGGGCGTCAGGGCTGTTGGCTATAATATTATTCATGCCCTCGGCAACTCCACTCTTGGTCAGTTCAGGGGATACTGTGAATGATGGAGAGGCATTGGCATTTACCAGATCATATGAAATTGTACCAGGGGCTCTTTTAACTACAATTACATCAGGAGTGGCCTTATCCAATGATTTACCTTGGATCAGACTGCCAGGGTAGATAACATTAGCATTAGGATTAAAGAGTGGAAAACTCTCGTTTCCATCTACCAGATCGTACGTTTTAGTAGTACATTTCCATTCCTCACCATTGATGATTTCAGCGGCATCTTCTTGTACAGTAATAGTATCTACTGATTCAATAAAATCTTCAAAGCTACCTCCGGAATCTATCACCCCCTCAAATGTGTTCAAGTCTGGTTGGTTAGGTCCCGGATCATTATCCGTAGAGCAGCTAAGTCCTGTGTATATCAGTATTAAAACAGTCAAGTTTAACCAGATTGAGTTTTTGAAATTTTTCATGAGCAATTCTTTTTGTTTCGGGTGAAGGTCTAAAAAGTACCTGCTCGTTCATAATCTTGGCCATGGACAAACGATGGACAAGTCAAAATTTTAGCTCATGGGCGCTTAAAATAAAACTTATGCGATGATTATAACAGGAGTCTAGCTAAAGTGCCAAGATGAAATCAGTGAGGCTGTCATCGGCAGAAAGCTTAAGTTTCTTTCGTAGTCTATACCTGGCCTTGTTTACACTGTCCGGGGAAATATTCAGTATGTTGGCCATTTCTTTAGTGGTAAGATTCATTTTCATCAGGGCAGCTAGCCTCATCTCATTGCTGGTCAGATCATTAAATCTTTCACGTAACTTTAAGTCAAAATCTTCATGCACTTGTTCGAAATACATTTTGAAATTCGCCCAGTCTTTATCGGCCATCGAATCGTTTTTTATAAGCTGAACTACACGATTTAATGCTCTCTTATCCTCAGAAGAGTTTTTGCTGATATCTTCAATCTTTGATCTTAACTCGTCCAAAAGCTCATTTTTTTGAACCAAGTGAAGAGTATGTGTGGTCAGCTCTTTTTTCTTAAAGGCAATTTCCTTTTCATAGGCAGCTCTCTCCTGCTCTTGTTCAGCCTCTCTTCGTTTCGCACGCTGTTTCTGACCGTAAAAAATCAAAACTGCAACAAAGAATGATGCTGCAACTGTGGCTATTAATAGCTTGTTCTTAAGGTCATCAATTTCTGCCTGTTGATTAAGTATCCTAATCTCTTCTTTTTGGGAGGCGATCTCAGCTTCCTTTTTTTCTGTTTCAAATTGAATTTGTAATCGATTAATTGCCTCTTCTTTCTCAGAGCTAAAAACTTTGGAATACTGATCCATATACTTTTCATGATAAAGTAGCGCCTTTTGAAAATCTCCGATCTTCTTGTAGGTGGAAGCAATTACACGATAGTCATGAATAAGTTCCTTTTGCGTTTCTGACCTTTCAGATATTGCTAACGCTTTGAAAAGATAATCCAGTGCTTCCGAATAGCTTCCTTTTTCAGCAAAGACCTCACCGATGTTTCTAAAATTTAAGCCTAATATATCTTCATAGCCAAACTCTTCATTGATTTGGCTACTCTCCTGATAAGATACTAATGCACTATCTAATTGACCGAGTGAAAAATACTCCTGTCCTAAGCCATCCAAAACGGAGGCAACATCATATTGAGCATTATTCTGACGCCAGTGTTTAAGCGCATACTTATATGTCTCGATAGCTAATGCATGATTGCCACTATTGCCATAAACCACAGCCAGATTCATTTTACAAGACATTACGACATCTAGATTTTGTATCTGCTCACCGATGGCTAACGCTTTCTCGTAATATTCGATGGCTAAGTTATAGTTGGCAAGTTCTACATGAATATTACCTATATTAACATAGCTATTGGCAATTTTTTTCCCATCTAGATCAAGCTTTTCCTTGATTCTTAACGCTTTGATTTGGTAGTCTAAAGCCGTTTCATAGTCACCAAGTTCATCATAAATATTTCCGATATTATTTAATTGAGAACTTATCCGGTTTTGATTATTTAATCGTTCAAAAATGCCTAAAGCATATTTGAACTTAGTTAAAGATTGGCCATACTGGGATTGACTCCAGTAATACACACCATAGTCATTTTCAACCGACGCTATGTAGGCGCTATCTCCTACTTTAGAAGCAAGTTCACTCGCAAAATCTACATATCTTTTTGCTTCTTCAGCATCAATGAAAATAAGTTTCCAAAAAAGCTTGTTGAGTACTTGTAGCTTAACCGTATCTTCAGCTACATTGAGCTCCCTTTTTAAACTGTCAATTAAAATCTGATCTTGAGCATTAGAAGGGATGGACGAAAGCGAGAAAAATAGTGTGACGAATAAAACCGATAATAAGCGCATAGCGTTGTATCACTTTAGTTATCGGCAATATAGGTAATTAACTGTTAATCAAAAGCTTAGCATTTTAATAGCTGTTATGGCAGCTTCATCACCTTTATTTCCGTGTTTTCCTCCTGCTCGATCCAAAGCCTGCTGTTGTGTATTAGGGGTAAGCACACCGAAGATTACTGGTTTGTTAAATTTTAAACCCACGTTAGTGAGTCCATTAGCTACAGCATCACAAATAAAATCGAAATGTTTAGTTTCTCCCTGAATAACACAGCCCAGGCAAATAACCGCATCTATGTGCTCTTCTTCGGCCATCCATTGAGCAGCCAATGTTAGTTCGAAACTGCCAGGCACATTTTTACGAATTATATTTTCTTTTGGGATGTCATTCTCCCGAAGCGTGTTATACGCTCCATCAAACAAGGCCTCAGTGACACTATCGTTCCATTCAGAGACAATGATGCCAAAGCGCTTGTCTCTCATATCATCTATATTTTTTGCGGTGTAGCTACTTAAATTCTTTTCTGAGGAGGCCATTTATTTTTTTAATCAAAAATAAAAAAAGGGATAAGAAGTTAACCTTATCCCTTTCTAATATCTTTTGGTTCTTTTATGATGCACCTTGAAGTTTTGCCTTATATTTTTTTGCTTCCTGCACTTCAGCCGATTCCCAGTATTCCTCAATGATGGTATTATATGCTTCAATGGCAGCCTGGTTATTATTAGCTTTTTCATAAGCTAATCCCTGTTTCATAAGATATTGCGGTGAAAAAAATCTATTTGGTTTATAATTAGCCGCTTTGTCGTAATAAGAAGCTGCCTGCTCGAACTCGCCAAGTTCCATATTGGCATCTCCTATTAAACTGTATGCTCTGGCCTGCACTAGGTTATCGTTTGAATTAAAATCTTCTAGATATAGCATTGCCAATTTGAACTTACCTTGTTTCATGTAAGCACTACCTGCATAAAAATTTGCTAAATTACCTGCGTCGGTTAGTGAATATTCGCTTGAGATATCTACAAAACCCAGATTATTACCATCACCATTTAGTGCTAAATCCAGACTATCTGATTCGAAATAGTAAATGGCCTGAAACATTTCAGACTGCGCCAAATCATTTTGAGAAGTTTGATAATAATTCCAACCGAAAAATCCGGCCACAATAAGAAATAAAACACCGGCTACACCAAATACCAGAGTTTTGTTATTTTCAATAAATTCCTCGGTTCTTGAAAATTGATCGGCTAATACTTCGGAATTTTCTAAAGCAGAATTGGACTTTTCTTCAGTCTTTTTCTTGTTTTTGCTTGCCATGGTCTAAAAATTAGGCTGCAAAACTAGTAATTAATGCGAGAATAAGAAATTCGCATGAAATGAATCAATCCATTATGTATGGATAATCCGTTTGTGCGTAAACATCTTTCAGTGCTTCTGACGGATCAGGGAAGCTGGACTCTTCCGCAAATTTCACGCATTCCAAAACCTGTTCTTTAATTTTAGCGTCAATCGTATTTAGATCATCTTCAGAGGCATATTTTTTCTTTAAAATTACCTGACTCACCTGTTCGATAGGATCCCGCTGTTTGTATTCTTCCAGCTCATCTTTGGTTCTATACTTGGCCGGATCAGACATGGAGTGTCCTTTATATCGATAAGTTCTAAATTCTAATAAAGAAGGTCCACCACCTTTTCTGATGTGATTGGCTGCCTTCTCTACTGATTTATGCACAGCTTCTACAGACATGGCATCCACCGCTTCTGAAGGCATGCTATATGCCTCTCCCAATTGAAATAATTCTGTGACATTAGAAGTTCTACTTACCGATGTACCCATGGCATAACCATTATTTTCGATCACAAAAATAACCGGTAGTTTCCAGGTCATAGCCATATTCAATGCTTCGTGAAAGGCACCTTGTCGTACAGCCCCATCACCCATATAGCATATACAAAGATTATCTGTTCCGTTGTATTTTTCAGCAAACGCAATTCCTGCTCCCAGCGGAATTTGGCCGCCTACTATTCCATGCCCTCCAAAGAAGTGATTTTCTTTATCGAACATGTGCATTGAACCTCCTTTGCCTTTGGAAATACCTGTTTCTTTCGCAAAGAGTTCAGCCATTATAGCTTTAGGATCACTGCCTAAACCAATGGGATGTGCATGATCTCTGTAAGCAGTAATATATTTATCACCTTTTTTTAGTGCAGATACCGCGCCTGCCACGCAAGCTTCCTGCCCAATATATAAATGGCAAAAACCCTTGATCTTTTGTTGACCGTACAGCTGCCCAGCCTTCTCTTCAAACCTTCTCATCAGCAGCATACTTTCAAACCAAGTCATATATGTTTCCTTTGAAAACGTATCTTTGCTTGCTGCTTTTTTAGTTTTTGTTGTTGCCATTACATCTAAATTTATCCGTCTGCCGAGTGCGAAAATAAATAAAAAAGTTTAATGCACGTTCGAAAACTGACTTTGATTAATTTCAAAAATCACGCAGAGATTACGCTTGATTTTTCAGCGAAAATTAACTGCATAGTTGGGCAAAACGGGGTAGGTAAGACCAATATTTTGGATGCCATTCATTACATGTCTCTCACCAAAAGTGCTTTTAACACTGTAGATTCCCAAAATATACGCTTTGATCAGCTTTACTTTATGATCAAAGGCGTTATAGACAGAGAAGGCCCTAAAGAATTACTTTGCTCACTTCAGAGAGGAAAAAAGAAAATTTTTAAAGTAGATAAAATTGAGTATGATAAACTCTCTGATCATGTAGGATTATTCCCTGTTGTACTGGTAGCACCCGATGATTCAGATATCATAAAAGGCCCGGGGGAGGTAAGAAGAAAGTTTTTTGACTCTATTATAAGCCAGGTAGATAAAAAGTACCTCAATGGTTTGGTTCGATATAACCATTTTTTGAAGCAACGGAATGCGTTACTTAAGCGATTTCATGAAGGGTTAAAGTTCGATTATGACTTACTTTTACCTTACGATAAAGAACTTAAAATACTCAACTCAGGCTTAAGCAAAAAACGGGAAGGTTTTATGGAGCAATTCAATCCCATATTTCGTGAATTTTATGCTCACATATCTTCGGGCCATGAAATGGCTGAAGTTGTTTATGATACCATTATCAACGAGCAAAATATAGATCACCTTTTTAATGAAGCGTTAGAAAAAGATCGGATTATGGAACGATCAACCGTGGGTATTCATAGAGATGAATTTAAGTTTCTTCTTGATCATAAACCTATTAAAAAATTCGGATCCCAAGGACAGCAAAAATCCTTCTTGTTAGCACTGAAAGTGGCTCACTATCAGACCATACTTAAATTAAAAGGATTTAAACCAGTGCTGATGCTTGATGATATTTTTGATAAGTTAGACACAGAAAGGATCTCAAAAGTATTGCAGATCATGTCAACAGAAGATTTTGGCCAAATATTCATTACTGATGCGCGTAAGGAGCGAACAGAACAGTTTTTAGAAGAACTTAATATGGAAGCCAAATTTCATTTTATCTAGCTGAAATGTTAACAGAGATAAGGATATGAAACATCAAAAGAAAGATAAGAGAACGTCTAATCTTTCCACAGTGGGTGAGGCACTCAATGAAATGATGCGCACCTATCAGTTAAAGCCCAGGTTTGATGAATTACAACTAGTAGCAAAGTGGAGTGAACTTATGGGTAAGACCATTTCTTCTAAAACGGGTAAAGTTTTCGTAAGGAATGAAATTCTGATGGTTGAAATAAATTCAGCTCCTTTAAAACATGAGCTTACCATGTCAAAATCAAAGGTAATGGAGCGCATAGAATCTGAATTTGGCACGAGTATAATTAAAGACATTATCTTTATCTAAGAAATGTAAATGCTCAGGTGGCTCTGATTTAATAATGCTTCACGTTATATTTTTTTTTAATTTCTTGAATAAAATTAAAAAGAGTCTAATTTTGCACTTCCTTTGATAGACCTGCCTTGATGCAGGTTTCTTTTTCAAAGGCTAGTTCATTGTAAAAATTACCGGGGGGATACCAAAGCGGCCAACTGGGACGTACTGTAAATCCGTTGTCTTAAGACTTCGCAGGTTCGAATCCTGCTCCCCCCACTTGAGAAAATTCCAAATCTCAAAAATCAAATTTCAATCTTTGTTATTTGAACTTTGCTATTTGTAATTTTTAAGTCAAGCGGGAGTAGCTCAGTTGGTAGAGCGACAGCCTTCCAAGCTGTAGGTCGCGGGTTCGAGCCTCGTCTCCCGCTCTTAGACTTTCTTTCCAAACGGGAGAGAACATGTTGACAGTATTAAATAAGCGAATAATGCAGTAGCCTCCTGTCGATATAAAGGATCGGCAAGACAATATTTCATTCTTCGCTGACTTTTGAGTTCTCGGTTCAGAACTCTCATTTCGAGGTTATCAGTTGATAACTGAATTAGAGCTGAGAATTATAAGGCCGAGATAGCTCAGGGGTAGAGCGCTTCCTTGGTAAGGAAGAGGTCGGGGGTTCAAATCCCCTTCTTGGCTCAAATAAATTAAATTATAAAAGACAATAAATTATAAACTAAACTTAGGGATTTTCAAATATGGCTAAAGAAACCTTCGACCGTTCAAAACCCCATGTTAATATTGGAACAATCGGTCACGTTGACCACGGTAAGACAACCTTAACTGCGGCAATTTCTAAAGTTTTGGCAGATCAAGGTCTGGCTGAAACAAGAGATTTTTCTTCTATTGATAATGCGCCGGAAGAAAAAGAAAGAGGTATTACTATCAATACTTCACACATTGAATATCAAACAGCAAATAGACATTATGCGCACGTAGATTGTCCGGGTCACGCGGATTACGTGAAGAATATGGTAACTGGAGCTGCTCAAATGGATGGTGCTATCATAGTAGTAGCTGCTACTGATGGTCCTATGCCACAAACTCGAGAGCACATACTATTATCTCGTCAGGTAGGTGTACCTGCTCTTGTAGTGTTTATGAATAAAGTGGATTTGGTAGATGATCCTGAGCTATTAGAATTAGTAGAAATGGAAATCAGAGAATTACTTTCTGATTATGATTTCCCAGGAGACGATATTCCTGTGATCCAGGGTTCTGCACTAGGTGCACTCAATGGAGAAGCTGAATGGGTTTCTAAAGTAGATGAATTAATGAAGGCGGTGGATGAGTATATTCCGATTCCAGAGCGTCTTGTAGATAAAGATTTCTTAATGCCTGTGGAAGATGTATTCTCTATCACAGGTCGAGGTACTGTGGCTACCGGTAGAATAGAAAGAGGGGTGATCAATTCAGGTGATGCAGTAGACATCCTTGGAATGGGAGCTGAGAATTTGAAGTCTACAGTAACAGGAGTGGAAATGTTTAGAAAAATACTCGACAGAGGAGAGGCTGGTGATAATGTAGGTCTTCTTCTTAGAGGTATTGAGAAAACAGATATCAAAAGAGGTATGGTGATCTGTAAACCAGGTTCTGTAACACCTCACTCTAAATTCAAAGCGGAAGTATATGTGCTTTCAAAAGAAGAAGGCGGTCGTCATACGCCTTTCTTCAACAAGTATCGTCCTCAGTTCTATTTAAGAACAACTGACGTTACTGGCGAGATCATGCTTCCTAGTGGAGTTGAAATGGTTATGCCAGGTGATAACGTTTCAATAGAGGTTAATTTGATCAATAAAGTAGCGATGGAAAAGGGACTTAGGTTCGCTATCAGAGAAGGTGGCAGAACAGTAGGTTCTGGACAGGTTACTGAGATCTTAGACTAAGCATAATTAGATACTAAGTTTAAAGCGTTCTGATCTTTCAGAACGCTTTTTTTTCTAAAAACTTTACACTACCTTTGCAGACCATTTTGGACTGGAAGGCACGAGATTCGGCAAAATAGTTCTAAAATGAGCGGCTGGATGAGATTAAATGATTGATTTTAACTCGTGTATGTAGTTTACGGGTGTAGCTCAATTGGTAGAGTAGCGGTCTCCAAAACCGTTGGCTGGGAGTTCGAGTCTCTCCACCCGTGCAGAAATAATACTAGGTGGGGAGCCTCAAAGTAATAACGTCAGATATTGTGGCAATATTACTTGTGGAGAATCATAGTATATGGGTCTTTCCACTGAATAAAAAAATAAAGTGTAGCAATGCAAAAGTTGAAATCGTTTGTTTTGGATTCGTACGATGAGATGAAAAACAAAGTCTCATGGCCAAAATATAGCCAATTACAGAATAGTTCAATTTTGGTTTTGATTGCGTCATTAATCTTTGCGCTTATTATAGGAGCTATGGATTATGTGTTTCAAAATGGTATGGATCTTTTCTACAAAGAATTTTAACCTGTCTAGCCGTGAGTGAACTGAATTGGTACGTAGTAAGAGTAATTAGCGGACAGGAGAAAAAAGTCAAAGCTTATCTTGAAACTGAAGTTGAAAGAGAAGGTCTTACTGATTTTGTTCCCCAGGTACTCATACCCTCAGAAAAAGTGTATGAGATGCGTAATGGAAAAAAAAGGGTGAGAGAGCGTAACTTTTTCCCGGGTTATGTTTTGGTGTCGGCTGATTTGAGTAATGGAGAAGCCAATCATTTGGTAACTAGTATACCGGGGGTTATTGGTTTTTTAGGTAATAACGGGACAGGTTCTTCTAAAGAGCCGGTAGCATTAAGGCAAACAGAGATCAATCGTATTCTGGGTAAGGTTGATGAGATTGATGAATTTGAAGAGAAATTGGATACACCTTATATAGTAGGGGAATCAGTTAAGGTGATGGATGGGCCATTTAGTGGTTTCTCAGGGACTGTAGAGGAAGTATTTGAAGAGCGTAAGAAGCTCAATGTTATGGTAAAGATATTCGGCAGAAATACACCTGTGGAATTGAATTATATGCAAGTAGAAAAATTAGATTAAGAAATGGCTAAGGAAATTAGTGGATATCTGAAGTTACAAATACGTGGAGGAGCGGCTAATCCTTCGCCTCCTGTCGGTCCTGCACTTGGTAGTAAAGGATTGAACATTATGGATTTCTGTAAGCAATTTAATGCACGGACACAGGAAAAGCAGGGGCAAGTATTACCAGTATTGATCACAATTTACACAGATAAATCTTTCGATTTTGTTATTAAAACACCTCCTGCTGCTGTGATGGTATTAGAGGCCTCTAAAAAGAAAAAAGGCTCTGCGGAACCCAATCGAAATAAGGTAGGTAGTGTGACATGGGATCAGGTTAAAACTATTGCTGAGACCAAAATGCAAGACCTCAATGCATTCAAGGTAGAGTCGGCGATGAAAATGGTAGCCGGAACGGCCAGAAGTATGGGAATAAAAGTAACTGGTACTGCTCCGTGGAGCAACTAAGGATAGTTCGATGGGAAAATTAACAAAAAATCAAAAGGCCGTTGCTGAAAAGCTAGATGCTACAAAAGAATACTCTATTGAAGAAGCATCTTCTTTATTGAAAGAAATCACTTTCTCAAAGTTCGATTCCTCTGTAGATATAGACATAAGATTAGGGGTAGACCCCAAAAAGGCCGATCAGATGGTGCGTGGAGTGGTTACATTACCTCACGGCACGGGGAAAGATTTGACTGTATTAGTACTCTGTACCCCTGATAAGGAGCAAGAAGCAAAAGATGCAGGAGCTGATCACGTTGGTTTAGATGATTACATCCAAAAAATAGAGAAAGGCTGGACAGATATTGATGTCATTATCACTATGCCGACAGTTATGGCTAAAGTGGGTCGTTTAGGTAGAGTTTTAGGACCTAGAGGTTTAATGCCTAATCCTAAATCAGGAACAGTGACCCTAGATGTGGCTAAGGCTGTAAAAGAAATAAAAGCGGGAAAAATAGATTTTAAGGTGGATAAATTTGGCATCATCCACACTAGTGTAGGTAAATCATCCTTCACTCCCGAAAAAATACAAGAGAATATAGAAGAGATGATTCAGACCGTATCCAAGTTGAAGCCTGCTTCAGCAAAGGGCACATACTTCAAAAGTATAAACGTGTCTACTACTATGAGTCCTTCTATTACCTTAGATAAAAGTTCAATCTCAGGTTTATAATTATGACAAGGCAAGAAAAAGCAACTATAATAGATGAGCTTAAAGACAAGTTAGATAATAATAATCACTTTTATCTGACCGACGCGTCTGGTCTTACGGTAGCAGAAATTAATGCATTCAGAAGACTATGCTTTGAAAAAGGATTAGAATATAAGGTGTATAAAAATACCCTGATCAAAAAGGCTCTGGATGCTGTAGATGGTGATTATACGGATCTGGATCCTGCTCTAAAAGGTCATTCAGGGGTGATATTCGTTGAAGAAACAGCGAATTTACCTGCTAAAACGATTAGAGATTACAGAAAAAAACAAGGCGGCGAAAAACCGCTTTTAAAGGCTGCTTCCATTGAAAGTGATCTTTTCCTCGGCGAAGAACACTTAAAAACGCTGAGTGAACTCAAATCTAAAAATGAGTTGCTTGGTGAGGTTATTGGTTTACTTCAGTCACCTGCGAAAAATGTTATTTCTGCACTTCAAAGTGGAAAGAACAATATTGGCGGTCTGATTAAAGCACTAGCCGAAAGAGAAAATTAATTTGAACAAAAACGACTTATTTAAATAAAACGAAAATGGCAGACGTTAAAGCAATCGGAGATCAACTCGTTGAGCTAACAGTTAAAGAAGTAAACGAACTTGCAGAATATTTAAAAGAGACTCATGGCATTGAGCCGGCCGCTGCTGCTGCAGTTGCAGTTGCTGCTCCTGCTGGTGGAGGTGAAGGCGGTGACGCTGGAGCTGAAAAAACAGAGTTTGATGTTATCCTTAAGGCAGCTGGTGGTGCAAAACTAGCGGTGGTGAAGCTTGTAAAAGAACTTACAGGTCTAGGTCTTAAAGAAGCAAAAGAAATAGTGGATGGTGCACCTAAGGCCATCAAAGAAGGTATAGCGAAAGATGAAGCTGAAGGCCTGAAAAAGCAGCTGGAAGAAGCTGGGGCTGAAGTAGAATTGAAGTAAGCCTTGACGACAGGTTTAGTCGTTAATAAAAAATAGACCCTTATCTCGGTGGATTTACTGCCGAGATATTTAGGGTCTTTTGCTGTTTGTACTCGTTATTAAACAGTCCGTTTTACATCTAGTTGAAACAAAAATTATAAAGCTTTGGCTAATACAGTAGAAAATTCAAGAATCAGTTTTTCATCGATCACTAAAGTGATCGATTATCCTGATTTCCTTGATATCCAACTTCAATCATTTAAGGACTTTTTCCAGTTAGAAACACCGGCTGAAAAAAGAGAGCAGGAAGGCCTTTTTAAGGTATTTTCAGAAAATTTTCCAATTTCTGACTCTCGTGAGAATTTCGTTCTTGAATTCATAGATTACATTGTAGATCCCCCAAAATATTCTGTTGATGAGTGTATCGACAGAGGGTTAACATACTCAGTACCTCTAAAGGCTAAGTTAAAATTAACTTGCAATGACGAGGATAACGAAGATTTCGAAACCATTGAGCAGGAAGTGTTTCTTGGAAATATTCCGTATATGACCAAGAAAGGGTCATTTGTGATCAATGGAGCTGAAAGGGTAATTGTTTCTCAACTACACAGATCACCCGGTGTTTTCTTTGCCCAGAGTAAGCATACGAACGGCACCAAACTTTATTCCGCTCGAATTATTCCGTTTAAAGGATCTTGGATCGAATTTGCAACTGACGTAAACAACGTCATGTATGCCTACATTGATCGAAAGAAAAAGTTTCCGGTTACCACGCTACTAAGAGCTATTGGTTACGGAACTGACAAAGATATTTTGGATCTTTTCGGCTTGTCAGAAGAGGTGAATGCCACTAAAAAAGATCTTAAAGGTGTTAGCGGAAGAAAGCTTGCCGCTAGAGTTCTTCGCACCTGGACAGAAGATTTCGTCGATGAGGATACAGGAGAAGTAGTTTCTATCGATCGGAATGAGGTGCTGCTCGAAAGAGATCACATCTTAACTGATGAGGATATAGAAACCATTGTAGAGTCAGGCACTAAATCTATCATTTTACACAGAGATGATGTGAACGTGACTGACTACACGATCATTTTCAATACGTTATCGAAAGATAATTCTAACTCAGATAAAGAAGCGGTGGAACAGATCTACCGTCAACTCAGAAACACTGAGGCTCCGGATGAGCAAACAGCCAGAGACATTATTCAAAGTCTATTTTTTAGTGAAAAGCGTTATGATTTAGGTGAAGTAGGTAGGTACAGAATAAATAAAAAATTAGGTCTGGACCTGGACACTGACCAAAGAGTACTTACTACAGAGGATATTATTCTTATTGTTAAGTATTTGATCGGCCTGATCAATTCTAAAGCCGTAGTGGATGATATAGACCACTTAAGTAACAGAAGGGTAAGAACGGTGGGTGAGCAGCTTTACACTCAATTTGGAGTAGGTCTCGCCAGAATGGCCCGAACGATCAAGGAGAGAATGAACGTTAGAGATAACGAAGACTTCAAACCGGTTGATCTGATCAACGCGCGTACACTTTCTTCGGTGATTAACTCATTTTTTGGTACGAACCAGCTTTCGCAGTTTATGGATCAAACCAATCCATTAGCTGAAATAACGCATAAACGAAGAATGTCAGCTTTAGGTCCTGGAGGTCTTTCCAGAGAGCGAGCAGGTTTTGAGGTTCGTGACGTGCACTACACTCACTATGGACGTCTTTGTACTATTGAAACTCCGGAAGGTCCGAATATTGGATTGATATCTTCACTTTGCGTTCATGCCAAGGTAAATCACATGGGTTTTATCGAAACTCCATACAGAGAGGTAAACAGTGGCAAGGTTGATATGACAGGTAATGTAAAATACCTTACCGCTGAAGAAGAGGATACTTATAATATTGCTCAGGCAAACGCACCTTTGAGTGGTAAAGGTGATTTTGAGAATGAGCGTGTTAAGGCGCGATTTGAAGGTGACTTCCCGGTAGTTGAGCCCACAGAGGTAAAATACATGGACGTAGCGCCAAACCAGATTGTATCAGTAGCAGCTTCTATGATTCCTTTCTTAGAGCATGATGATGCAAACCGTGCGTTAATGGGATCAAACATGCAGCGTCAAGCGGTGCCTTTAATGAAGCCACAAGCACCGATCGTGGGGACAGGGCTTGAAAGTAGAGTAGCTCTTGATTCAAGATCTCTAGTGTTAGCTGAAGGTGACGGAGTAGTTGAATTCGTAGATGCTACTCGCATTGTGATCAAGTATGACATGAATGAAGATGATCTTCTCATTTCTTTTGATGAAGATACGCGCTCTTACGATTTGATCAAGTTCCGAAGAACTAATCAGGATACTTGTATAAATCTGACACCCATTGTTAAAAAAGGAGAAAGAGTGAAGAGTGGTCAGCCTCTAGTAGAAGGCTATGCCACGGCAGGCGGAGAGCTTGCACTAGGTAGAAACCTAAGAGTGGCCTACATGCCATGGCAAGGATATAACTTTGAGGATGCCATCGTTATTTCTGAAAAGGTGGTCAGAGATGATGTCTACACTTCTATCCATATAGATGAATTTGAACTTGAGGTACGCGATACTAAGCGGGGTGAAGAAGAGTTAACTTCTGAAATTCCTAACGTAAGTGAAGAAGCCGTACGTCATCTTGATGAAAATGGTATCATCAGAACAGGAGCAGAGGTAAGAGAAGGAGATATTCTTATCGGAAAAATTACTCCAAAGGGAGAAACAGATCCTACTCCTGAAGAAAAACTTCTTAGAGCGATATTTGGTGATAAGGCAGGAGATGTAAAAGATGCTTCTTTGAAAGCACCCCCATCACTTAGAGGGGTGGTCATTGATACCAAATTATTTTCACGACCTAAGAAAGACAAGGAGCTGCGCGCTAAGTCTAAGAAAGAGGTTGAGATCCTTAAAAGTAAGTACAGTAAACAATTGCTTGACCTAAGAGCTCAAATGATTGAAAAGCTTACTTCTCTTATTTCAGGCAAAGCAAGCCAGGGAATCAGACACAAATTTGGTGATGAAATGATCAGCAAAGGTGTTAAGTTCAGTGCTAAGAATATCGAAGAGAATTTATTCCCGGTAAAGAATATCTACAAAGATGAAAGCACCTACAATGTTCCTGAAGAAGTAAACTTGATCTCTGATGTGAACCTTGATAACTGGACAACGGATGAAAAGATCAACGATCTTGTTTTCCGTCTCGTTAAGAGTTATAACATTAAGAGAAATGAAGTAGCAGGAGATTTTAAGCGTGAACGATTTACACTTGAAGTAGGAGATGAACTTCCGGCGGGTATAGTACAGCTAGCTAAAGTTTATATTGCTAAAAAGCGTAAGCTTAAAGTAGGGGATAAAATGGCTGGTCGTCACGGAAACAAAGGTGTAGTAGCCAGAATAGTTCGTGAGGAAGACATGCCGTTCCTTGAAGACGGGACTCCGGTAGATATTTGTCTAAATCCGTTGGGTGTGCCTTCAAGGATGAACCTTGGACAAATTTATGAGACCGTACTGGGTTGGGCAGGTTTAGAGCTAGGAAAAACTTATGCAACTCCGATTTTCGATGGTGCATCTATGGAAGAGGTTGCTAACGAGCTCAAAGAGGCAGGACTTCCGGAATATGGCCGGGCTTATCTATACGATGGCTTAACCGGTCAAAAGTTCGATCAGCCTGTAACGGTTGGTGTCGCGTATATGCTGAAGTTAGGCCACCTTGTTGATGATAAGATGCATGCTAGATCAATAGGACCATACTCATTGATCACGCAGCAGCCTCTAGGTGGTAAAGCACAATTTGGTGGTCAGCGATTTGGTGAGATGGAAGTTTGGGCACTTGAAGCTTTCGGAGCATCCAATGTGCTTCAGGAGATACTGACCATTAAGTCAGATGACGTGATTGGTAGAGCGAAAGCATATGAAGCTATCGTTAAGGGAGAGAATATGAGAAAGCCGAATATTCCTGAATCCTTTAATGTACTGGTTCATGAGTTACGTGGTCTGGCACTTGAAATTACATTAGACTAAAATAGGGTTCCGGCTGCGGCCGGACTTTTAGATATTTAAAACACAAACTATGTCGTTCAGAAAAAACAAGAAGCTAAATAACGATTTTTCTAAAGTTACGATCAGTCTTGCATCTCCTGAATCCATTTTGGAAAGCTCACATGGAGAGGTAACGCAGCCTGAAACTATAAACTACAGGACATATAAACCTGAGATGGGAGGCTTATTCTGCGAAAGAATATTTGGCCCAGTAAAAGATTGGGAATGCCATTGTGGTAAATACAAGAGGATCAGATATAAAGGCATTATCTGCGACCGGTGCGGTGTTGAGGTAACGGAAAAGAAAGTACGTAGAGAGCGTATGGGTCACATTGAGCTTGTGGTTCCCGTAGCGCACATTTGGTACTTTAAGTCTTTACCGAATAAAATAGGGTATTTATTAGGTCTTCCGACCAAGAAATTAGATCAAATCATATACTACGAACGCTACGCTGTAATTCAGCCTGGTATCAAGGAAGAAGATGGTTTGGCTTACATGGATTTCTTAACTGAAGATGAATACCTCGATATAGTTGATAAATTACCAAGAGAAAATCAGCTTCTTGACGATGATGATCCTAATAAGTTTATAGCCAAGATGGGTGCAGAAGCATTAGAAATGCTTTTAGCTCGCATTGATCTGGATACTCTTTCATATGATCTTCGCCACCAGGCGGCTACGGATACATCGCAGCAGCGTAAAGCGGAAGCCTTGAAGCGATTAAAGGTAGTAGAGGCTTTTCGTGATGCCAGAACAAGAATTGAAAACCGTCCCGAATGGATGGTGATAAAAATGGTACCTGTAATTCCACCTGAATTACGCCCTCTTGTTCCGTTGGATGGAGGCCGATTTGCCACATCTGATCTGAATGATCTTTATAGAAGAGTTATTATACGTAATAATCGATTAAAGCGATTGATAGATATTAAAGCACCTGAAGTAATTCTTAGAAATGAGAAACGTATGCTTCAGGAAGCAGTTGATTCGCTTTTTGATAATTCGAGAAAGGTTAACGCTGTTAGATCAGATGGAAATAGAGCTCTTAAATCATTAAGCGACATGCTTAAAGGTAAGCAAGGTCGATTTCGTCAGAATTTATTAGGTAAAAGGGTTGATTACTCCGGTCGTTCGGTCATTGTAGTAGGTCCTGAGCTAAAGCTTCACGAGTGTGGTCTTCCTAAAGATATGGCAGCGGAGCTGTTCAAGCCATTTATTATTAGAAAGCTGATAGAAAGAGGCATTGTAAAGACCGTAAAATCGGCCAAGAAAATTGTAGATCGTAAAGATCCGGTAGTTTGGGACATTCTGGAAAATGTGCTAAAAGGACACCCCGTGCTATTAAACAGGGCTCCTACACTTCACAGGCTTGGAATCCAAGCTTTTCAGCCCAAGCTAATCGAGGGTAAGGCGATTCAGCTTCATCCGCTAGTATGTACTGCATTTAATGCTGACTTTGATGGTGACCAGATGGCGGTACACGTACCTCTAGGTCAGGAAGCTGTTTTGGAGGCATCTCTATTGATGCTTTCATCACATAATATCCTTAATCCGGCTAATGGTGCTCCCATTACAGTTCCTTCTCAGGATATGGTGCTAGGTCTTTATTACGTGACTAAGGGCAGAAGAGGCACCAAAGAGAGCCCGGTTCAGGGTGAAGGCAGAATGTTTTACAATGCTGATGAGGTAATTATAGCCTTGAATGAGAGTCAGCTCTCTAAGCATGCTTATATCAAAGTAAGAACTAAAGTAAGAACAGAGGCGGGTGAGCTAGAAACCAAAGTCATTGAAACGGTAGCAGGTAGAGTTTTATTCAACCAGCACGTGCCGGAAGAAGTGGGTTTTGTAGATGAGCTGCTTACTAAAAAGAAGCTACAGACCATTATATCCGATGTATTTAAGATCACAGGAATGGCTAGAACAGCCCACTTCTTGGATGATATAAAGGAATTAGGATTCCAGTCTGCTTACAAGGGTGGTCTATCCATGGGCTTAAATGATGTTGAAGTGCCACCTGAGAAGGAGAAACTAGTTGCCCAAGCCAAGGAAGAGGTAGACGCTGTTTGGAATAACTACTTGATGGGTCTCATTACTGATAACGAACGATATAATCAGGTAATTGATATCTGGACCAGGATCAATACGCAACTGACCAACACGTTGATGACCAGATTGGAAGATGATGACCAAGGTTTTAATTCCATCTATATGATGATGCACTCAGGAGCTCGGGGCTCAAGGGAGCAGATTCGTCAGCTAGGTGGAATGAGAGGACTGATGGCTAAGCCTCAAAAGAATTTGGCTGGTTCTGTCGGGTCGATTATTGAAAACCCCATCCTTTCCAATTTTAAAGAGGGATTGGATGTTCTTGAATACTTTATTTCTACCCACGGTGCTAGAAAAGGTTTGGCAGATACAGCACTTAAAACGGCTGACGCAGGTTATTTGACTAGAAGATTGGTAGACGTTGCTCAGGATTTAGTCATCACTGAACATGATTGTGGTACACTTCGTGGGCTAACTGTTTCAGCACTCAAAGACAATGAAGATATTGTTGAACCGTTATCCGAAAGAATTTTAGGGCGTGTATCAGTACATGATGTTTATGATCCGATTTCTGATGAATTAATTTGTGCTTCCGGTGATGAGATCACCGAGGATATAGCCAAAAGAATTGATGAAACGAGCATCGAAGAAGTTGAAATACGCTCATTGCTGACTTGTGAAACCAAGCAAGGAGGTTGTGCTCTGTGCTATGGTAGAAACTTGTCGACAGGTAAAATGGTACATGCCGGAGAAGCGGTAGGCGTAATAGCTGCACAATCCATTGGCGAGCCGGGTACCCAATTAACCTTAAGGACTTTCCATGTTGGAGGTACTGCTTCTAACATCGCTGTAGATGCAAGCATAGTAGCCAAGTTTGATGGTGTGGTTGAATTTGAAGGAATTCGAACCATTAACACAGTAAATGCAGATGGCGATAAGGCTGAGGTGATCATGGGTAGAACAGGTGAGGTGAAAATTGTTGATCCTAAGAAAAAACAAGTATTGATCTCCAACCACGTGCCTTACGGATCGTTTCTAACGGTCAAAGAAGGACAAAAGATTTCTAAGGGAGATCAGATGTGTTTCTGGGATCCTTATAATGCGGTTATTCTATCTGAATTTGATGGTACCATAGAGTTTGACTCTATCATTGAGGGGATTACTTACAAAGAGGAGTCGGACGAGCAGACTGGTCATAGAGAAAAAGTAATTACTGATACTAAGGATAAAACTAAGAATCCAGCGATTATCGTTAATGCTAAGGATACTTCTAAAGGATATAACATACCAGTAGGAGCTCACCTTGCCGTAGAAGAAGGGAAAAAAATCAAGGCGGGTCAAATCCTAGCTAAAATACCTCGTACTATGGGCAAATCGCGAGATATTACTGGGGGTCTTCCAAGAGTTACCGAGCTTTTCGAGGCACGTAATCCTTCTAACCCTGCCGTGGTTAGTGAGATTGACGGTGTAGTTACTTATGGTGGTATTAAGCGCGGAAATAGAGAAATTTTCATCGAATCTAAAGACGGTGTTAAAAAGAGATATCTAGTGTCGCTTTCTAAACACATTCTTGTACAGGATAATGACTTCGTACGGGCAGGTTATCCATTATCAGATGGTGCTATAACCCCGTCGGATATTTTGGCAATTAAAGGTCCAACCGCTGTTCAGGAATACTTGGTAAATGAAATCCAAGAGGTGTACCGACTTCAAGGTGTAAAGATCAATGATAAACACATTGAAGGTATCGTAAGCCAGATGATGCAAAAAGTAATGATCCTTGACTCAGGAGATACAAGCTTCTTAGTAAATGAGAATGTAGATAAGTTTGTTTTTGCTGAAGAAAATGATCTCGTTTTAGATAAAAAGGTGGTAACTGATGCCGGTGATTCCGAGACTTTGAAACCGGGACAAATCATAACGGCGAGAGAGCTAAGAGATGAAAATTCTACGCTTAAGCGAAAGGACATGAAGCCGGTAGAGGTGAGAGATGCCATGCCGGCAGTATCTAAACCTACATTACAAGGTATTACCCAGGCTTCATTGAAAACGGAAAGCTTCTTATCCGCGGCTTCCTTCCAGGAAACTACGAAAGTTTTGAGCGAAGCAGCTATACGAGGTAAAGCAGACCAGCTTCTAGGACTTAAGGAAAACGTGATCGTTGGACATCTTATACCTGCTGGTACCGGTCAGCGGAAGTTCAACAATCTCATTGTTGGTTCTCATGAAGAATATGATAATCTAGTGGCTGCTACGGAAGAGGCCAGTACCAGTAATCGTGAATTACAAGAAGAGAATTAATGGCTGACGAAAAAAACGAAAAGAAGCCCGGTCAGAATCAGATAAATATTGAGTTATCTGAGGAAATAGCTGAAGGAGAATATGCAAATTTGGCTATGATCGCTCATTCTAACAGTGAATTCGTTATTGATTTTATCAGGTTGATGCCCGGTGTTCCTAAAGCGAAGGTAAAATCTCGCATAGTCATCACACCTGAACATGCAAAACGCTTATTAGGGGCTTTGCACGATAATATTAATAAATACGAAGATACTTTCGGACCTATCAAAAAGACAGACGAAGCACCAAAGTTCCCTATTAATTTTGGGGGTACTGTAGGTGAAGCTTAGATTCAAAAACCCACATCGTAAGGTGTGGGTTTTTCTTGTAAATTACCCTTCATTAATTGAAGGGTTTTTATTTGTTTAATATTTCCCTTTTGATACCTTTGCAGTCCGAATTTCGGAAAGGTTAAATTAAAAGAAAATTATATAGATGCCTACTATACAACAATTAGTAAGAAAAGGTAGAAAAAATCTGGTATCCAAGTCAAAATCACCTGCTTTGGATTCATGTCCTCAAAGAAGAGGTGTTTGTACCAGAGTATATACTACTACACCAAAGAAGCCTAATTCAGCTATGAGAAAAGTAGCTAGGGTTAGACTTACTAATGGAAAAGAGGTGAATGCTTACATCCCTGGTGAAGGTCATAACCTTCAAGAGCATTCGATTGTATTAATCAGAGGAGGTAGAGTAAAGGATTTACCGGGTGTAAGATATCATATCATTCGTGGGGCCTTAGATACCGCCGGTGTGAATGGTAGGTTACAAAGAAGATCGAAATATGGTGCCAAAAGGCCTAAAAAATAAACAGGAATAGTAGAATGAGAAAAGCAAAACCTAAAAAAAGGTATATCCTTCCTGATCCAAAATTTAATGATACGCTGGTAACAAAGTTTGTTAATTACCTCATGGTAGATGGCAAAAAGAGTATCGCTTATAACATCTTTTATCAAGCCATCGAAATTGTGGAAAGCAAATCTGAAGAAAGTGGTCTTGATACGTGGAAGAAGGCACTAAATAATGTAATGCCCGCGGTAGAAGTAAAAAGTCGAAGAGTGGGTGGAGCTACATTCCAGGTACCTTTAGAGGTCCGACCTGATCGAAAAATTACTTTAGGAATCAAATGGATGATCAGATATGCCCGATTGAGAGGGGAAAAAACTATGAAAGATCGTTTGGCTGGAGAAATCATCGCAGCAGCTAAAGGTGAAGGAGCGGCCATAAAGAAGAAAGATGATACTCATAGAATGGCAGAAGCTAATAAGGCATTCTCTCATTTCAGGTTTTAATAAGCACAAAAATGGCTAAAAGAGATTTAAAATATACTCGGAATATAGGTATAGCTGCTCACATTGACGCTGGTAAAACTACCACGACAGAGAGAATATTGTATTACACTGGAATGAGCCATAAAATTGGTGAGGTTCATGATGGTGCGGCTACGATGGATTGGATGGAGCAGGAGCAGGAAAGAGGTATTACTATTACTTCTGCGGCTACCACTGTATTCTGGCCTTATAAAGGTAACGATTACCATATAAATATCATCGATACTCCGGGTCACGTAGATTTTACAGTTGAAGTAAATCGCTCTCTTCGTGTACTGGACGGATTAGTGTTTCTTTTCAGCGCAGTCGATGGTGTTGAACCACAATCGGAAACTAACTGGAGACTTGCAGATAACTATAAGGTAGCGCGGATCGGTTTCGTGAATAAAATGGACCGAGCTGGAGCTGATTTTCTGAACGTTTGTAAGCAGGTGAAAGAAATGTTGGGGACTAAGGCGGTTCCCCTTCAATTACCTATTGGAGCAGAAGATAATTTCAAAGGAGTGGTTGATCTCGTTGAGAACAAGGCACTTGTTTGGAATGAGGAAGATAAAGGTATGACTTTCGAAGAAGTAGAAATTCCTGCTGATATGGTGGAGGAAGTGGAAGAATACCGCGAAAAATTGGTTGAATCCGTGGCTGAATATGATGATGGGTTAATGGAGAAGTACTTCGAAGACCCAGACTCTATCACCAAGGATGAAATCATCAAGGCATTGAGAGCAGCTACCATTGATCTCGCTTTTGTACCAATGTTATGTGGGTCAGCTTTTAAAAATAAAGGAGTTCAGACCATGCTAGATTATGTGATGGAACTTCTTCCTTCACCGCTAGATAGAGATGATATACCAGGTACTGATCTTGCTACGGAAGAAAAAGTGAGTTTAGCTCCGGATCCTGCTGCGCCATTTGCTTCTTTAGCTTTTAAAATTGCTACTGATCCATTTGTAGGACGTTTGTGCTTTATAAGGTCTTATTCCGGTATGTTGGACTCAGGTTCTTATGTATTCAACTCACGAACGGAGAAAAAAGAGCGTATTTCACGTATTTTTCAAATGCATGCGAACAAGCAAAACCAAATTGATCAATTGCATTGTGGAGATATCGGAGCTGTAGTAGGTTTTAAAGACATAAAAACAGGTGATACACTTTGTGATGAAAAAAACAAGGTAGTATTGGAATCAATGATATTCCCTGATCCGGTAATTGGTTATGCTATTGAGCCTAAAACTCAGGCAGATGTAGACAAGCTCGGAATGGGTATTGCTAAACTGATTGAAGAAGATCCTACGCTTCAAGTAGAGACGGATCATGATACCGGGCAGACTATACTTAAAGGTATGGGCGAGTTGCATTTGGATATCATTATTGATCGATTAAAGAGAGAGTTTAAAGTAGAGATCAATCAGGGTGCTCCTCAGGTGGCTTATAAAGAAGCACTGAGAAAAACAATAGAACATAAAGAGGTTTACAAGAAGCAGTCTGGTGGTAGAGGTAAGTTCGCGGATATTGTTTTTGAACTTGGACCTAAGGATGAAGAGTTTGAAGATTCCGGATTACAATTCCAAAATGATATTGTAGGAGGGGTAATTCCTAAAGAATTCATTCCTGCGGTACAAAAGGGGTTCGATCAAGCCATGACTAATGGTCCGCTGGCCGGTTATCCGATTGATCAAATGAAAGTACGTCTATACCATGGTTCTTTCCATGATGTAGATTCAGATTCACTATCATTTGAACTAGCCGCTAGAATAGGTTTTAAAGAAGCTGCGAAAAAAGCTAGTCCAGTGCTTTTAGAGCCAATTATGGCTGTAGAGGTAGTTACTCCAGATGAATACACGGGATCAGTAACGGGCGATTTGAACAAACGTAGGGGAATTATGAAAGGAATGGATACCAGAGGTGTGGCTCAGGTTATCAAATGTGATGTTCCTTTATCAGAATTATTCGGTTACGTGACAGATTTGAGAACTATTACCTCAGGTCGTGCTACGGCGTCACTAACATTCTCACATTACGATCCGGTACCACAAAATATAGCAGAAACAGTTATTTCTAGCGTAAAGGGACAACCCGCTTAACATTTTAGACAATGAATCAAAAAATAAGAATAAAGCTTAAGTCATACGATCACAATTTGGTTGATAAATCTTCTGAAAAGATCGTTCGTGCTGTTAAGACTACGGGTGCCGTTGTTAGCGGTCCTATTCCGTTGCCAACTGTTAAGGAGAAATTTACAGTTTTGCGTTCACCACACGTGAATAAAAAGTCTAGGGAGCAATTCCAACTTTGTACGTACAAAAGATTGGTTGATATTTATTCCAATAGTACTAAAACGGTTGATGCTTTAATGAAGCTTGAGTTACCTAGTGGTGTGGATGTAGAAATTAAGGTATAGAACCTTTTATTATGGATATTGAAAGCCTTTAGTGTCAACTAAAGGCTTTTTTTTTAGCTTTATTTCGCCAAAAAAATTATTTTAACCGTGATTATACATTGGAATTTGCAGCGCAAGCACAAAGTAGAAGAATATCAAGTGCTTAAGGTTGAAGAACTTTATTCTTTAGAATTCTAGTAGATAATCTGAATTTACGGCATAGGATATCTCGACTAACCAAATAGGTAATGGCTAAATTATACGATGAAATACCATCTCTGGATTTAAATGATTTTGTAAATGGTAATGCTACTTCTAAAAATCTGTTTGTTCAAAATTTAGGTGATGCATACAATAGTATCGGATTTGTAGCCATTAAAAATCACTACCTTACTAATGAACTCTCAACAAAACTTTATGACGCGGTAAAGGCCTTCTTTTCCTTAGATGAGAAGATCAAAGCTAAGTACGAGATTGAGGGTTTAGCAGGTCAGCGAGGTTATATTGGGAAGGGTAAAGAACATGCTAAGGGCAGAACGGTAGGTGATCTAAAAGAGTTTTTTCATATTGGTCAGAATGTAATCGATAATGATCCTATTAAAGAAGAATACCCTGACAATGTTTGGGTAGATGAAATACCTCAACTGAAAGAGGTGGGTTTGGAAGTCTACAAACGATTAGAAGAAACAGGTATCGAGATGTTGCGTGCTATAGCACTTTACTTGGGATTGGAAAAAGATTATTTTGACAATAAGGTAAAAAATGGAAATAGTATTTTAAGGCCCATTCATTACTTTCCTATTGAAGACGTGAATTCGGTGCCAGATGATGCTGTGCGCGCAGCTGAGCACGGCGATATTAACCTCATAACGCTGCTTATGGGTGCTAGTGCTGACGGTTTGCAAGTACTTAGAAAAGATGGAGAATGGATACCGATAACGGCTTTACCTAATCAATTGGTAGTGAATGTTGGAGATATGCTGGAACGGTTGACTAACGGGAAGTTAAAATCTACAATACATCGAGTAGTGAACCCCCCAAAAGAACTACTGGGTACATCCAGATATTCCATACCTTTTTTTATGCATCCAAGATCTGAAATGAGCCTTAACTGCCTAGAAGAATGCGTGAATGATGAATACCCCAGAAAATTTGACAATATTACAGCGGGAGAATTCCTGAATCAAAGACTTGCTGAAATAGGCCTTAAGAAATAATACATGTTTAAACGGGTACGATATTACATTTTTCTTAAAGATGTTTTTATCCTGTCCGTTTCAGCTTTTGGCGGTCCACAGGCACATTTCGCCATGTTTTTAGATATGTTAGTTCAAAAAAGAGCGTATCTCTCTGAAGAGGACTTAATAGAATTGACTGCCCTGTGCCAAATATTACCTGGTCCTACTTCAACGCAAACTATCACCGCAATAGGGTATAAGCTGGGTGGACCTAACCTGGCCTATTTGACACTCCTAATCTGGATGTTTCCTGCGGTTTCTATTATGACCACTGCTGGTATTGTTTTTAGCAATCTTGATGAGAAACAGATTTCTATAGAGTTTACGCGTTACATTCAGCCCATGGCCGTTGGTTTCGTTAGTTACGCGGCGTTAAAAATGGGACTGAAGGTAATTAAAACTAAAACAGCGTTTGCCATTATGATTATGTCCGCCGTTGGCTCATTTGTATTGAAATCACCATACCTATTTCCGCTTTTACTTATCCTTAGCGGTGGGATCACAGGCTTAAAATACAATACCCAACCGATAGAAGAAAAAGACAGAGTAAGAATACAATGGTCTAATTTTATTCTTTGGGCACTAGTGTTTATCAGTGCGGCTATAATTGGAGCATTTACCAGAAACGAACCAGGCCTTTTACCTTTTAGATTGTTCGAGAATTTTTATAGAAGCGGATCCCTTATCTTTGGTGGAGGGCAAGTTTTGATACCTTTTTTGTATACGGAGTTTGTACAATTTAAGGGCTACTTAAGCTCTGAAGAGTTCCTATCCGGATACGCACTAATGCAGTCTTTACCTGGTCCTGTGTTTTCTTTCTGTGCTTATATCGGATCATTATCTATGAGAGCTTTTGGTGTAGGCGGGGAAATAGTAGGAGGGTTGGTTGCCGCTATTGGCATATTTTTACCAGGAACATTTCTTATATTTTTTGTGATCCGCTTTTGGGAGCAACTCAAAAAGTACCGTATCATAAAAGCTTCATTGGAAGGAATAAATGCCGCTAGCACTGGAATGGTTATAGCAGCGGCAGTCTTAATGTTCTTACCGCTCGATGGAACAGTTCAAGATATTGTGATTGTAGTCGGCACCTTTGGGTTATTAAACTTTACTAAAATACCTTCACCCCTCATCATAGTGGCAGGTTTGGCAGCAGGTTTTATTATTTAGAAAACTCAAGGATTATTTGGGCCATTCTCATCAAGTTCTAACTATTTGATTGATAGTATGTTATAGATAGGATAAAACCCCGAAATAGGTGCAATAGTGCTTTTTTCGGGGTTTTGTTTTTGTTAACTTCTGGTGTCAACACAAAAGTAAACACCTGAATTTAGCATGCAACAGGAGATTTTCCAA
>JBCCSU010000020.1:0-33338 GCA_039199635.1 Bacteroidota bacterium
AAAAGGAGTAATCTGCGGTTACCGCATTGAAGAAATTGAAAATCCTTTAACTAAAAAAGTACGGTACTTGGATAAACTGGTAGATGAACTAGCTAAAGGACGTAAAATGGAAAAGATCTTAAGAGAAGCAGCCAAATAACATAGCTTATCTGTCTCTTAAAATTCCATAAGTCCTAATACACTTAGTCTCAGTTTCTGAAGTAAGGTTTTAATCTCTAATTGAAAGAACCTAAACCACTTTCTTCCTTATTTGCTTGGCGTAAGTTCTACTGACAGGGAAACTTTTTGTGTTTTCCATTTTTACAATCAAACCTCCATTAAAATGCTTTTCAATTTCCTTCAGATAATTGAGGTTGATAATAGTTGATCGATGAATTCGAATGAATTTTTCAGGATCAAGTTTACCTTCAAGCTTTCCTATACCGGATGAACTTAAAAACTGATCCGTTTTAGTGGTAAGAATAGTATAATCCCCGGAAGCTTCCAAGTGTAAAATATCGTTAACGTCAATATTGAGTAGCTTTTCGGATTTTTGTACGAACAGATGCGTTGAATACTTCTTACCATCGCCTCCCGAATCTTTTAAGCTTTCTATTAGCTCGTCAAAATTTGAATCTTCTGATTTAATCCGTTCTGATGCACGGTCTACCGCCCGTTTGAACCTGTCCTCATCTAAAGGTTTTAGCAAATAATCAATGGCATTATTGTCAAACGCCTTTATGGCGTACTGATCGTAAGCGGTGGTAAATATTACGTAAGGCTTATGTTCCAAAGCTTCAAGCACATCAAACCCATCCATGCCAGGCATTTGTACATCTAGGAAGATCAAGTTTGGCTTTAGGTCTTCAATTTTCTCTATAGCTTCAGTACCCTTTGAACACTGCGCTAACACCTCTATTTCCGGGTAGGGTTCTAAAAACTCCATCAGTAATTCTCTTGCCAACTTTTCATCATCTACTATGACGCAGTTAAATTTCATATTTGCTATGTTAGTTTAAGTTAGTAACGCTTTTAGAAGCTTCTAATTTTATTTCAGCATCTGCTTCTGCTTGATTATTATTCTTAATGATCTGTTCTGTAGGTATAGTAAAGCTTACGGTATATCCATCCAATTTAGCTTGTATATGTAACCGTGCAGAAAGACCGTAAATACTCCTTAACCGCTTATCCGTGTTTTTGAGACCTACTCCGGTTCCTTTCACTTTACCATCCAATACCTTTTTTGCATTTAGTCCTAGTCCATCATCGGTTATTTCAAAATAAACACCGGATTGTGTTTTCTTTATAATCAGCCAGATAGTACCTCCATCATCTTTAGGGCCGATACCATATTTAATTGAATTCTCTATCAGAGGTTGCAAGATCATGGGTGGGATCTCGAAGCTCATGCACTTAGGATCTGCGTCCACCTCATAGTTAAGGCGGTCTCCAAAGCGGACCTGCTGTATTTTAATGTAATTCTCAATAAAATTTAATTCACTTAACAACTTTACCTTGGCCCCTTCATGTGAATCTAGAGCATATCGAAATACATCTGATAATTGAGATATTACCTTCCGGGCACCTACCTTATTGCTCCCTACCAGCATGCTAATGGAGTTCAATGTGTTGAACAAGAAATGTGGATTGATCTGTGATTTTAGTAGCGAGATCTGCATTTCCTTATTCTTAATTTCAAGATAACTGCGCTCCTGCTCCTCGTTTTGAATATATTGAAAATATCGAATGATATAGTACACCGCTACGGTGATTATGTATTGATCATAAAATCGCATTGCGTCCCAGCTGAGCAAATCAAGCATAAATTCTTTCCAGTCATCGAAAAAAACCAGACCATCAAGGTAATAGTAGAAATAATACCGGAGATAACTTAATGATAAAAAATGGATCAAGAGTCCAGCGATATGACCCACTATTTGGTAGACGATCCTCAATCGAAAAAGCCAATTGGCATAAAGAAAAGTCAGTAAGATAAGAATACAAACCGCCTCGAGCATATAAAACCCATTCCATAGAACGAAAGCAAAGGGCTGCTCTACGGAGTATTCAACAATAGCACTGAGAAGATAATTAAGCGTATACCATCCACAAATGATAAAGTAAGCTGTTTTCCAGATCTTTGGTATGCTGTCGAGTACCCTCATTAACTACGAAAATAAAGAATTAACACCTAATGAAATCCGCATATAGAGTTACATACCTTCATCAGCGGCTCTTGTCTCTTATCGCAGAAAAAGTACGAATAAGGAAAAAAACTTGCATCGCTAATGTTATAACAGGCAGCAAGTTGATAAAACAAAATTAGGTTTACATATTTGAACTTGATGGTATCCAGCATAACCTTCTAAAAACCAACTATATGCGGCTTGTCTTTCTGGTGATATTATTAAATGTGCTAAACTCATTAGTAATGGGGCAAACACATTTAACCATCTCCGGAAAGCTACAGGATGCTGAAACACAAGAGCCACTTGTATTTGCCTCTATAAGTATTATGGGTGAACCCATAGGTACGGTATCTAATTCAATGGGTGAGTTTGATTTTCATGTGCCTACTAGTATGGAAAATGGCAGATTAGTGGTAAGGATGCTGGGCTATCAAAATTATGAGGCCGCCATTAGCTCATTCATTGGTAGAGACACAGTAATACTGAATCTAAATAAAGCCTCCCAATTACTCGACGAAGTAGTTATTCAGGACTCACTCACCGGTGGTGACATAGTACGCATAGCACTGAATAGAATAGATCAAAACTATCCCTCAGAGCCCTATCTTATGGATGGTTTCTATCGCGATCTAAAAAAGCTAGGAGGCAAATACTTTTCACTTTTAGAAGCCGCCGTAACTATTTATGATGAAGATTATGACGAGCCAAGAAATAAAGATAGGTTAAGAGAAAAAGTAGCACTTATGGAGGTAAGAAAGAGCATCAGTTACGAAACTCATAGATATAGTAGATATTTTGAGCAGCATAACCTTCTAGAAGACCTGTTGCTGCACAATCATGTAAAGTACAGGACATTCCCGGAGGAAGATATCTTCTTTGAGGGCTTTAAACGACTTAAAAGTACTTCTTTTAATGGGGATCAAGTCTTTGTGGTGTATCTGAATTCTGATGCTTACACCTTGAAGATGTTTGTAGATAAAAATTCTTACGCCATTATTAAGCTGGAGTATGAAATCCGCTATCGAGATGAAGTGGTACGCAAAAAGGTAAAGTCGGTAAGCAAGTATGTTTCCGATACTAAAACTATTGGTTTTAAACAGCATCAGGGTAAGTACTTTTTGAATTACATTAAAGTAAATTCAAAATTTAACTGGTACAATGCAAAAACGGACAGTCTGAATTTTCAAACGGAAATGCAGCAGGAACTCATGATAAATAAGGTCTATCCTGATACCAAGAAGCGTATAAGTAGTACTCGCAAAATGAAAAGATATGGTCTGCAGTACCAGGATGAAGACTATAATCGCGAGTTCTGGGAGAACTATAATGTTATAAAAGACACACCCCTAGACGAAAAGATAGTGGCGGATCTCGAGGCTCAAGGTAAACTTGAAGAGCAGTTTGAAAATTAGCTTATCGGCCTGAATGGTCACTTAACTGCGCATTACGCAGAACACGGTGTAAGATTTTAACGGTTAGCGGGAAGACTTTATGTTTATACCATAAAGCCAACTATAGACACGAAGATATCCCCGGAGCCCAGGTTGTTTCGGGGATATTTTTTATCAAAAATTGAGCTTTTGAGCTTCTCGTTTGAGCGTTTCCAGATCAATAGGAACTACCCCTACGTGCTCGCATACTAAACCTCCACCTAAATTAGAGAGGCGGGCTATTTGCTCTGCTGAAAGCCCTAACGCCAAACATAGCCCCGCTATACTAATGACTGTATCCCCAGCACCTGAAACATCAGACACTTCACGGAGGTGTGCTGCTATATGGTTTTTGCTGTTTTTATGATCTATGTATACACCATGTTCTGAAAGTGTGATCAAAGCGCTCCCCAGACCAAGGGTCTCTTTTAATTTTATTACCGCTTCCTCTACTTCAAGTTTGACAGAAGGGTTAATCTCGATTTTAAGACCTTCACGCAGCTCTTTCAAATTGGGCTTAAATAAAGTGGCTTCCTTATAATTTAGGAAGTTTCTCTTTTTTGGAACCACTACCGTAGGAATACCCCTCTCATTGGCTTTAGAAATGGTTTGTTGAATCACTTTTTCAGTGATCACTCCTTTATCATAATCTTCAAAAATAACAACATCTGCATCTGAGATAAGATCAGTAATCTTTTTTATGAGCTGCTTCTCCTCATTATCATTTAGTAGCTTATCCGTTTCTTCATCAACACGTACCACATGCTGATGTCCGCTAATTACCCTTGTTTTAATCGTAGTTGGCCGATCTTCACTTTCTAAAAGGCCTTCACTGGAGAGGTTCCTTTGCGCCAGTCTTTCCTTAAAACGATCACCAGCTTCATCTTTCCCTACAACAGAACAAAGAATGGGTGTAGCCCCAAGGGCCTGTACGTTTAGGGCTACGTTAGCGGCCCCACCCAGTCTATAATCTCTCTTGGTCACACGTACCACAGGTACAGGAGCTTCCGGAGAAACACGCTCTACGCCCCCCCAGATATACGCATCTACCATAACATCCCCGATAACAAGAACGCGCAGACGCTTAAACCCCTTAAAGATTTCCTCGATGGTCACTTATTTGAATTTGGCCAGCACATCAGAAATTCTCCGAATAGCTTCTTGAAGGTTTTCTACAGAGGCCGCATAAGACAATCGTATACAGTTAGGATTACCAAAAGCTGCACCCGATACCAGCGACACATGGGCTTTTTCTAATATAAAAAGACAGAAATCATTAGCATCTGTGATGGTATGATCACCATCAGATTTTCCAAAATAATGACTCACGTCAGGAAAAAAGTAGAAAGCACCTTGAGGCATATTCGCTTTTACACCTGGTATAGTCTGAAGAAGTTCATAAACCATGTCTCGGCGCTCCAGATATTGTTTGGCCATTTCATACGTAGGTTCTAAATCCGAAGTGATAGCGGTTAAGGCTGCTCTCTGCGCAATGGAGCAGTTGGCTGAAGTGATTTGCCCTTGTATTTTGGCACTTCCTTTCGCGATCCACTCTGGCGCACAAATATAACCTACTCTCCAGCCTGTCATAGCGAAACCCTTGGCAAACCCGTTAACGGTAACTGTTCGCTCAAACATTCCGGGGAGCGCGCCAATACTCGCTTTCTGACCAGTGTAGTTTATATGTTCATAAATCTCATCTGCAATTAGGAACAGATTTTCATGGGATTTTACCACCTCGGCTATTGCTTCCAGTTCCTCTTTTAAGAAAACTGAACCTGTAGGATTACAAGGCGAAGAGAATATGATCGCCTTAGTTTTGGACGTAATGGCTAGCTTGAGCTGCTCGGCCGTGGCTTTAAAGTTGTTTTCTAAAGAGCCTTCTATAAAAACCGGTTTGCCCTCTGCAAGCTCAATGAGCGCCGTATAACTGACCCAATATGGAGAAAATACGATCACTTCATCTCCCGGGTTTACCAAAGCATACATTACATTGGCAATCGACTGTTTTGCACCGTTTGATACCACAATATTCGCTGCCGAGCAAGGAAGACCATTTTCGCTACTTAATTTATTAGCAATCGCTTCACGAAAATCCTGGTACCCAGCTACCGGAGGATAGGCAAAATACTTCCCTTCATCAATAGCATCTTTAGCTCCTTTTTGAATATGTTGGGGTGTTTTAAAGTCAGGTTCTCCAAGGCTTAAACTGATTACATCGATACCACGGGATTTGAATTCACGTGCCTTCGCCGCCATAGCTAGAGTAGCTGACTCGGCCATGTTGGCTACACGATTTGAAACGGGTGAGGTCATTTTTTGGTTCTTTCAAAATTTAAGCCGTTAAATTATGGATTCTAACCATCAGAAACCATCAAAAGCTTATGGTTTTGAAGTCTCGATGCAATTGGCTGGTTGAAAGAAACTATCTTACCAAATATGGAGCTCTGCTATTACCAAATCGAGTATTCATAGGTAGAATAAAACATATTGAAATCATCAGTTCACTATTATAATAGTATTGCAGGGATGTACGTTTTGCTACCTGCTATATGGTGTGGGGTATGTGAGTAGGATACCAAAGCCCGTCAGGCTTTGATATCCCATTTCTTATCAATCGCAAATATTTCCGCTTGGATTGGATTCGAATGTATTACCACTCTGAGTAAGATTACCACCAAACTGATCCACTACAATCCCGCATCCTGCGCTGTTTCTTATGGTAGAATTGGTCACAATTAAATCTGGAGCAGTGAAAGCGCCATCTTTATCTAAAACTATGTTAGCTGCCTGGTCGGCCACCACATCACTACCACCATATTCAACGATGCAGTGATCCATCTCATTTAAAACACTGTTACTTTGGATCACCAAGCCTTGCCAATAACCCGGAGTTTTGGCCACACCCGTGAAAGTAATTGGATTCGTAGATGTTCCCCTCGCGATGATAATACCGTCATTAGGGCCTGAAAAGTCTTGCTCAAAGTACATGGTTTGATTAGCATCAAACTCTATGACTGCTCCGGGCATCAGGGTCAGCTGAGCTCTTACATCAAAAGATTGTACTACCCGGTATACGGCTCCGCCAGCAAGTGCCGGCCAGGTTGCATCATCAGTTATGTCGTGTATGGGACTGCCGGTAGCATTTATTTCAACACCGTCTACTCCATTGCTACCAATAAAATCAGAATCTCCATTAATAGACCCTACGTTATTGGCATCAATTCTAACCGCGGCATCAGTATTATTTTCAAATTCGTTATTTGAAAATTCACGCAGTAATGTTCCTTCTTCTACGATAAGGCCATGACCGTCATTATCCCTAATAATAGAATTGTTCACTTTTAAACTCCCGTCAAAGCCACCTGATACCGCATCTATGGCCACACCTCCTCTGATATTGATTCCACCAAAACTTGAAATCGGATCGCTACCGGCATATTCTACAATCGCATAGTTGAGCTCATTACGCACATCATTAGACTGCACACTTATCCCTCTCCAAAAACCTTTGGTTTTTTGTTCGCCTGTAAATGTGACGGGTTCTGAGGCGGTACCCACTGCTACTAGTGCTCCATTTCCAAGAACGTCATTTACAAAAAATCCAGCGTTAGCTGCAAAAGCGATGTTTACTCCAGGTTCTATGGTAAGAACTTCTTCTACATCTATCCAGTCCGTAACCAGGTAGTCGATGGCATCTGATTCACAGTTGACCTTAGTCAATGTAAGCGGTTCCAAAATATCATTCTCTATAGTCACACTTGCAGTTGCGCTACCGGTAACGCGCGTCAACACAAGGTTCTCATTGGAACAGCCCACACAATCAAACGCTATCGAAAGTTCGTCACCACTTAATGTAATAGTTGTAGGTACCCATTCTGATCCTCCTCCGGTAGATCGTATAAGACCCTCTCCACTAATCGAGTTAGAAGCAGGTTCAAGATTTCTCAGTGTTACCTCATTACACGTAAAACCCCAGGAATTTGGACTCAATGCAGTTATTTCTGCGTCTGCTGTTACTTCACTAAAAGAAATAACCAACAATCCCATACTTCCCGAAGGTCCTGTAATCCATGATTGAGTAATCCATTCACCCTCCAGTGCATCCAAAGTGATCAATGTGGGTGATTCATCGTCATCCCCACAACTCCAAAATACCGTTACTAAAGCCAATAGAAACAATGTGTTTTTCAGATTCATATAAGTTAAATTTTAAGTGTTGATTCAATTCGCTTCATCTTTTAGTGAAAAAGAAAGTCTTCACTATTTTTCTATTATGAATGATCTGGATTTCATACCTACCTTTCTTCAAATACTCTACGTTGAGATAGATCTTTTTTGGTACTAGATGATGAATCGATCCCTCATAAATCCGTTGCTTTTTTTTCACTAAATCTAAATTTGGATGGCTAAAACCATCCCGATACAATGCAATGACTGGGGCAAGTTAAGAGCATTGTTAACGAGTAGCTATGAATTATGTAACGGAAGCTATAAAATATGTAACAACATAAAAAAGCTCCTAAAACAGGCTGAAATGAAGATAATTCAACTAGAAATTAAAATTATCTTTTCCCCTTCCTGCGAAATTTAGTTCTTCCCCTACACTTCGAAGGACTACATTAACTCTTGAGATAATCTTGATAGCTGGCCGAAATGAAGTGAGAGCATAGCATCAGTTAAATACCAGCTTCGATTCTATTTTGCTAACATGCCAAGGGTCAGGCTTCTTTGTTTAACAGGTTCTCCTTAAACTGAGAAGGTGTGTGGTTGTGAGCTTCCTTAAAACACTTGGCAAAGTATGAAGGATCGCTGAAGCCAACGGCATAGCCTACCTCAGACACATTTGTTCCACTATTTTGAAGCAGATGAGCAGCTAACTTCAATCGCTGTGAACGAATAAATTCAGTGGTGGTCAAACCTACTAGGGCTTTCAACTTTCTATGAAGCTGCATTCTACTCATACCTATTGCTTCACTAAAGGCTTCGGCATTAAACGCTGAATCTTCTAATTTTTCATCAAGTAAAAGCTGTACTCGTTCTAAAAAGCTTTCATCTGCTGTGCTTATAGCAATGTCTTTGGGTCTAAGTATTACCTCCTGACTATATCGTGCTCGTAGACTATTTCGCAATTCGATAAGATTACTGATTCGAACTTTGAGTAACTCATTATTAAATGGCTTTATAATATAGTCATCAGCTCCGGTTTCTAAGCCCATCAATTGATTCTCTTCCCCTGCTTTTGCGGTAAGTAGAATGATAGGGATATGACTTGTACGTTCATCTGTTTTTACTGTTTTGGATAACTGTATACCATCTTTCACCGGCATCATAACATCCGAGATTATTATATCCGGTACATTTTCAATGGCCTTCTCAATCCCAACAGCACCATTTTCTGCTTCTATTACATTATAGTCATCTTTAAATAGTCTTTTTATCAAATTTCGCACGTCTGAATTATCCTCTACAATCAATAATATAGGGCTATCTGCATCAGAAGTTACCATTTCATCTGATATGCTGTTTACATCCACGTCTATAACAGGTAAAGATGATTGCTTAGTGCTGAGCGAGGTATATTTAAACTCAGAGCTGGAAAATGCGTTTCTAGTCACCGGCAGTTTTACCTTAAATTCAATCCAATTTTTGGTAGTTGAAACATGAATTGATCCCTTATGAAGTGTGGTAAGTTCCTTGACTAGTGCCAGGCCAATACCAACACCCGAACTTGCATTTTCCGCTTGGTAAAAACGTTCAAATACTTTTTCGATATTCCCTTTTTCTAAGGTATTGCCGCTATTCTTAACATAAATCAAAGCCTCGGCATTTGAAATGTCAGCTGAAAATCGAATCTCGCCACCTACTGGAGTGTATTTTACAGCATTGGAAAGTAAGTTGCTTATTATTTTTTCAATTACATCATGATCAAACCAGAATGATCCTGATTCTTCTGAAACAGAACAATTAAAGGATATATCCTTCTGCTCAGCCGGATAACTGAAAGAGGAAGCTACACTATTGATAAGGGGAGCTATATTACCCGCTTCTACCGCCAATGTCATGCTGCCGGCTTCTAGCTTTGACAGGTCTAAAAGTTGATCCACCAAGGACAATAATCGGTCTGCATTGCGATCAATCATTTTTAAATCTTTCCGAACTGTTTCAGGTGCCTTGTTGTTTGACAAATACTCTTGCGTTGGCCCTTTGATCAAGGTTAATGGCGTACGAAACTCGTGTGAAATGTTTGCAAAGAAGTTGGATTTTAGACCATCTAACTCACGCAGTTTAGTAGCCGTTTTTTGCCTGTTCCGGTATAAAAGATAAAATACTATAGCAGTAACCAATACAATAGCTATTAGCGCCAACAACAAATTTCGTTGATTTCGTTTCTCGTTTTCTGCTAACTGATTTTGAACCTTAAGGAGTTCTATTTCTTGTTCTTTCTTATCGTTTTCATATTTCGCTTCTATCTCAAAAAGAGCCTTAGAGCTATTTACTTCATTCAAACTGTCTGAGATACGCTGGTAATGTTGTTGAAACCTAAAGGCCTCAGCATAATTATTCATCGAGTAATAAGTATCTGCTTTCGCTTTTAGTGCCTCACGAATTGTTTCCGGAGAATTACTTTTTTTTGCATAAAAAATAGAAGAATCGTAATATATCATTGCTTCTTCTAATAACCCTTTAGCTTTTAGTGTATTTCCTAGACCACGGTAAGTATTACTGGTTTGCGCATTACTTATGCCCTGAAGTTTTTCGAGCGAGTACCGATAGTAATATTCAGCGGATACTAGATCATCAAGTGCGAGATAAACTACTCCCAATATCTCAGATACTGAGCCTAGCATATAGTTATCATTGTAACCTTTGAAATAATCAAAGGCTTTTTGCAGATGTAATTCCGCGGTCTTATAATCCCCAACGTCAGTAGCTAAAGAACCTAGGCTACGTTCAATAGCGTGTATTCCGTACTCGTCTCCTAAAGCATTATTTATATCCAGAGATCTTACAAAGTATTTTTTGGCGAGATCATATTTTTTCAAGTCTTTATAAATAATTCCAATATTCTGCAAGATTTCGGCTGTTTCATATTGGATAGTATCACTGAGTAAAGAGTCTGCAACAATGAATTTTTCCAGGGCAATAGTGTAGTTACTTTGAGTATAACTATTAATTGCTAAGGCCTTGTAAGCCCTACCTAAATTATATCTATCGTTATTATTTCGTGCAGCTTCTAAGAACAAACTGAAGCATGAATCTGCTTTTAGGAATTTATTTTGAAGCCGATATGAATGTCCGGCATAGTTCAAAGAATAAATACGTTGATCATAGTATTCTTTGGATTCACTTAAAACTATCGCTTTGCTAAACCAAAAGGTTGCACTATCAAATTCAGATTGTGAATAGTTGAATATACCAAACAAGTTGAAGGCCGTCCATTGACCTAATATGTAATCATTAGCCAATGAAAACTCAGCCATTTCCTTTGCATAGGGATGGGCTATATCAGGTTGCGTAAAATAATACTCCCAGAACAACCCTTTAAGAGCTAACATTTTAGATTCGTGACTAGAAGAAGTCTGATAGACGTACGATAACGAATCTACCTTAATAGGATCCTGTGCCACAGAACCTGAACAATAAAAAACCAAAGACAACAGGGCTAATAGACAACGCACTCTGTTACAGTATTTTAAATTAAGTTAACCAAGTAAAATTAAATCTTAACTGTATATAAGATTTTAATCCTGCTGGTAAACGGTGCGGGTCATAATACTCCTTCCTAGTGTTATCTCATCTGCATATTCCAATTCTCCGCCTATGGGCACACCTCTGGCTATAGTAGTGAGCTTTAGATTGAACTCTTTTAGCTTTTTGGTTAGGTAAAAAACTGTGGTATCACCCTCCATAGTGGCGCTAAGAGCGAAAATTATCTCGGTAATCTCGCTTTCAGGCACCTGAACCCGCTTCACTAATGCCTCTATGTTAAGTTCATCAGGTCCTATTCCATCTAACGGCGATATAACGCCTCCTAAAATATGGTACAGACCTTGGTACTGAGCCGTATTTTCAATAGCCATTACATCTCGTGTATCTTCCACTACACAAACTACCGATTTATCTCTTCTTGGTGATCTACAGATCTGACACGTATCATCATCAGAAATATTCCCACAGTGCTTACAATATTTGATCTTACTCCTTAATTCATTCAGTGATTCTGTTAGCGCATAGGTAGTGTTATCAGTTTCTTTTAAAAGATGCAACACCAAGCGTAAGGCCGTTTTCTTTCCAATTCCCGGTAAACGAGCTATCTCATTTACCGCATTCTCAACAAATTTTGAGGGATATTCCATATAGGGTCAAAGATATAAAAGGAAGCGTTATATCATCATTAGATAATCGAATAAGGCGGCAATAAACGCCTTAGAAGTGGCTTGGTCGAAATTTAATTGATATTCATATTTATCTTAAAAAACTTTGGTACTTATGAGAGCAGGTAAACATAGAAAAAGTACTCAGCGGCTAAAGAACAGAATAATTCTTCTAGCGGTAATCGCACTTTCTACCTTCTCACTCATTACCTACATCACCTCTGCCACCTACACTGATTTGCTTAACGCCGTGGACGTACTTTCCCGTCCTGATAAAAACCTTGAATTATCTAAGAAGCTATTGAGTGATCTATCCTTAGCCGAAAATAGCCTTAGAACCTACGTACTAACTAAAAAGAAAGCGGACTATCGTCAGTTCAATGAAACGATAGATAAAATACAACTAGACATAGATTCATTGCTCCTGGCCCAAAACCAATCCTCAAGCCTGGATTCCATCGGGGAATTACTCACCATTCAGGTTGGACATTTAAGAAAGTTCGCTCATTCGCCACCCGGAAACCTATTAGAATATTCCCAAAAGACCATTTCAGAACTAGAGAAAAATCCTGCCGATAGTATGATCACCTCATACTATACTGAAATTAAATCCACCACGAAGCAAATCAAAGACACCGTACTTTTGGTGCCTCAAGGGCCCTTTGATGAAAAGGCGAAAGGATTTTTCCAAAAACTTAAAGCCCTATTGCGTAAGAATAAATCCATTAACCCCGATACCCTAAGTAGCATTTCCACGAACTCGCTGATCATAAATGATACAACTACTCTGATCCGTAATGACAGCGCGGTTTTGAGCATGGTAAAGGAAATTTTAATGGACATTAAAAAGCAAGAATTAGCCGCTTTTAACAAACAAAAAGAACTGGAATTAGCCTTTATAGAACGTAATACAGCCATTATCGACAACATCAGAGATATTATTAGCCGTTCTGAATTGGATCAAAATGAAAAAGCACAATCAAGTAAAGTGAACGCCAAAGGCCTGGTAAAAATTAGCCTTACGGTGATCAAGGGGATCATTATATGTCTTACCATTATTCTTATCATCATCGTGATCTTGATTTTTGCGGATCTTTCAAAAAGCAAATTCTATCAAAAACGCCTGGAGCTAGCTAAGACTAAAGCCGAACGCCTGGCTAAAATTAAGCAGCAATTTTTATCGAATATGAGCCATGAAATTAGGACTCCGCTTACGGCCATAGTAGGATACACAAATTTACTGGCGGAGAATAGGCATATAACCGACAGAAATATAGAAATTATCAAGAGCGCTTCTAACCATCTCCTATCATTGGTCAATGACATTCTGGATATGTCAAAAATTGAATCTACAGGGCTAACGCTGAAGAAAGCAAGTTTTGATCTGCAAAAGCTTTTGAAACAGAGCTGTGATACCTTTCAATTTATGGCCAATGAAAAGGCGGTACAAGTTATTTACAAACCAGAGAAACGTACTCCAGTTTATGTACAGGCAGATGAAGTAAGGCTAAAGCAAGTGATTTATAACCTGCTGGATAACGCTATAAAATTCACACCTCAAGGTAATGTAAAGCTTACTTTTAAAACCATTGAAATAGGATCAAAAGTTGAATGTTATATAGACATTTCCGATACAGGTGTAGGCATACCCGAAGGAGAATTGAGGCATATCTTTGCGGACTTCTATCAAACGGATAACGGACATTCCAAAGTATTCAAAGGTACCGGACTTGGTCTTGCCATAAGTAAAAAACTAGTAGGCCTTCATGGTGGCGATATTCACGTGAGGAGCACTTTAGGGGCAGGATCTACATTCAGTTTATTTTTACCATTAGAGCAAGGTGAGGAGCTGGCGCTAGGCCAGCACAAGGAACCTATTGCGCATGAGGAGTTTGCCGGTATGACTGTTTTGGTAGTAGATGATGATGCCTTTAACCTAGAGTTATTGCAGGAATTATTTAGCCATAAACAAATTAAAGTGGACTTAGTATCGTCAGGACACGAAGCTTTACAAAGACTAAAAACGAAAAGTTATCAAGCGCTTATTACAGATATCCATATGCCGGGCTTGGATGGAATCAGCATTTTAAAAGAAATTGAAGACCTATATCCGGATATGAAAAGAATAGCATTAACTGCGGATGTAACCACCAAATTCGAACAATATGGATTCTACGCTACGGTGACGAAACCTATAAATCCGGTTGAATTATTTTCAGCACTCCTTCAGCGAGAGCCTCAGGATAATCAGACTTCAGCGCTTAACACTTATCCTAGTGGACTCTACGATCTATCGGATATCCATGTTTTTGCCAATAACGAGCCTGGCGCGGTAAAAGCCATACTAGAAGCGTTTATAGAAACGGTAAGTAGTGATCTAAAACTGATAAGGCAGCACGTGAATCAAAATAATTGGATAGCACTGGCAGAACGGGCGCATAAAATGGTAGCGCCGTGTGCTCAGTTAAGATCTGAGCGACTCGTCAATGCCTTGAGACGATTAGAATCTAAAGAGTGGCAAAGTATTCATGATCTTGAGCTAATCGTAGCAGATGTCGCAAGTCTGATAGAAACGCTGAATGAGCTGCTTAAAAGTGAAATAGCGGGGCTGTCTAAGGAAAATAAAGTAAAGGCTTTTTAATTCATAAGGTGGTCACAAATCCATGATTCAGAATATAAAACGCTATGCTATTATGTTTAGCTGTACTATTTTGGCGTACAGTGTTTTGCGATCAATCCGCAGCGCACGGGCAGCTTTGGCCTTATTAAATTTTGCGTTTTCCAATGCTTTCACAATTAATTCACGCTCTATTTCAGCGGTAGCCGATTTAAGGCCAACTTTCTGACTTTTGGGATGACCGGACGGGTTATATAGTACTTCGCTAGGAAGATGGCTTTTTTGAATTACGTTGCCTTGACTCAGCAGCACGGCCCTCTTAATTACATTTCGTAGCTCTCGAAAATTACCAGGCCACATGTAATTCACTAGTGTTCTCATAGCTTCCGAATCGAATTTCGAAACACTCTTGTGCAAAGAAAGGTTAGCTTCATCTAAAAAATGTTGAATGAAAACAGGTATATCTTCAGGTCTTTCTCGTACCGCGGGTAATGTGAATGAAAACTCATTTAATCTAAAGTATAGATCCTCACGAAACTTACCTGCTTCTACCATTTTTACCAAGCTGTCATTAGTGGCAGCAATCAAACGAACATCTACCTCCACTATCTGATTGCTGCCTAATGGTCGGATAGATTTTTCTTGCATGGCGCGTAGAAGAAGTATTTGATGATCATAACTCAAGTTTCCAATTTCATCAAGAAATAGTGTGCCCTCATTTGCCGTTTCAAAATGTCCTTTTTTTCGATCATGAGCACCCGTAAAAGCACCTTTTACGTGTCCGAAAAGTTCACTGCCTGATAGTTCTTTAGGAAGCGCTCCACAGTCCACAGCCACGAAGGCATTATTACACCTGGCGCTTCGGTCGTGAATGGCCTTGGCCACGTATTCTTTACCCGTACCACTTTCACCCTCAATAATCACCGAAATGTCCGTAGGAGCAACAAGATTGATATGTCTTTCCAACACTTGTGAGGCCTCACTTTTTCCTGCGATATACCCCGTTTTTTTTGGTTTATCTCTACCCTTAGAAAATATAGCTTCTACCATCGCCAGTAACTCATCAGGTTTAATAGGTTTAGTTACATAATCTGCAGCTCCCAACTTAATAGCGTCCACTGCCGACTTTATATCGGCATATCCGGTCATCATAATCACCGGTAAGCCAGGACTTAAACCTTTGGCCCTAACTAAAAAATCCAGTCCGTAAAGATCTGGCAACCGAAGATCAGATATGATGAGATTAAATTTATGATTAGAGAGAGCTTTAAGGCCGCTAGCAGCATTTGTGACTAACTGAACAGCATAGCTCTGTTTTTCAAGAAAAGTTTTGAGCATTAACCCAAAACTGGCATCGTCTTCAATGATGAGTAGATGTTTCAAAAACACTAGAAGAATAGTTGAATAATCGAAAATAAAGCATAAGCTTTTGGATTATCCATCTTAATTAGTCAGAATAACAAAAAAGAGGCATGGACTGTACCCATACCTCTTAAAGTTAATTTTAACGTTGTCCGATTTTCTTTTATGATTAGAATTGGTGCGGGCCTCCAGATAATCGGAACCTTGATCAAGATCCACCTCAGGCCCGGCTTAGTAATCTTCCTCTTCTTTAAGGAGCTTTCCCTCAGCATCATACACAAGTATAATTTTCTGGCCATCACTATTTTTGACCTGTATTTCATACGTATCTGCTCCGGTGTTACTATCCACGGCTTTATATACTTTGTCCAGTGCCCAATCCGCATAATTACTCTCACTAACTGATAGTTTTACCGCTTCAGGTAGTTCTTCTGCCTTTATCTCAGTCTTGGTGTCCTGATCCAGGAATACACCATTCGCCATAGTGTAGGTTAAAACGCCAAATGCCATAAACAATGTGAACAATACTTTTTTCATAATGTGCTTAATTTATATGATTAGTTATGATCATCTATAATGTAAACACAATGCCAACACTAGATTTAACCAATTAATCAATTGATAATCAATTAGTTATATTATTTTGAACGTTAAGATAAGTGTAGATAAAGTCTACAGGTTGTGGCCTGGTGAAACACAACGACAGGTTTCAAAGTAATCAGTAACCTTCCTGAACGCTACCGTGAAAAACAAATTAAACTTAGGAGATACTATATCTTACAGACAACAAATAGCTACAGTACACGGGCATCAATGCCGGCATCACATATGGCCTCTTGCATCGGTTTCAATTCACGCAGCTCCCCTTTCTTCACGGAGCATTTACCTTTGTAATGAATAATAAGCGCGCACTGCTCTGCCTGCTCCGGGCTGTGCTTACATACTTTTACGAGTGTATTGATCACATGGTCAAAGGTGTTTACATCATCATTAAAAACAGTTAGGTTTTTAACATCCGTTACATCTACCTCTTCCAGTAATTCAACTAACTCTTCTTCCTGATAACCCATTGAAAAGTGTGCTATCTCTACCATTCTTCAAAATTAAAAAAATTTTACAAACTTAGCGGGTATGAGTTCTTCCTTAGTTGTAGCTGTCATAGCCGGGTACTTTGTCCTTTTAATTCTTATATCGCTTTTAACTTCCAGAAAAACCGACTCTAATACATTTTTCACCGGAAACAAGCAGTCGCCGTGGTATCTGGTAGCTTTTGGTATGATTGGAGCTTCACTCTCAGGTGTCACTTTCATATCAGTGCCTGGTTGGGTAGCAGACACCCAGTTTTCATATATGCAGGTAGTGTTTGGGTACTTGCTGGGTTACCTAGTAATAGGTACCGTTTTAATGCCTTTATATTACCGATTAAAGCTGGTATCAATTTATGGTTACCTGGAAGAAAGATTTGGTTTTTGGTCTTATAAAACCGGAGCCTTTTATTTTCTGGTGTCCAGGGTAGTTCAGGCTGCTTTTCGTTTATTTCTGGTAGCGGGCGTATTGCAGCTTGCTGTATTTGAGGCTTGGGACATCCCATTCAGTGTCACCGTAATCGTTACTATCACCCTTATTTGGCTTTACACTTTTAGGGGTGGAATTAAAACGATAGTATGGACGGATACCCTGCAGACCCTTTTTATGTTACTCGCTATAGGCATTGTAATGTATCTGGTGAGTGAAGATCTTAACCTCTCTTTCCAAGGACTCATCAAAACCGTCAACGATAGTAATTACTCAAAAATATTTATTTGGGAATGGCAACCTGCTACCAATTTCTTTAAGCAGTTCCTATCAGGGGCCTTTATAGCGATAGTAATGACCGGGCTGGATCAGGACATGATGCAGAAAAACCTGACTTGTAAAAGTATAGGGGATGCGCAAAAGAATATGTTTTGGTTTTCAATTGTACTTGTAGTTGTTAATCTGCTGTTTCTATCCATGGGTGCTTTGCTTTACATCTTTGCAGAAAAAAACGGAATCACTCTGCCGGAAAAAACCGATGACCTGTTTCCGGTGCTAGCCTTGAATCATTTCCCTACTCTGGCGGGAATAGTCTTTCTCCTGGGAATAATTGCGGCCGCTTACAGTAGTGCAGATTCAGCGCTAACCGCATTAACTACTTCCTTCTGTGTAGATTTTTTAAATTTTCAACGTGAAGAAACAGTGGCGATACAAAGTAAGCAAAGGAGGACCCGTTTATTGGTCCATCTTGGATTCTCAATTTTACTTTTTACCGTTATCATGGTGTTTCAAGCTATTAATGACGAAGCGGTGATCAGTTCCTTATTCAAAGCGGCCGGTTATACTTACGGCCCGCTCTTAGGGCTATTTGCTTTCGGCTTGTTCACTAGAAAAGAGATCAAAGATAAATGGGTAATACCGGTTTGTTTAACAGCGCCGGTACTCTCTTACGTTATCAACGTCAACAGTGCCTCTCTATTTGGCGGGTATAAATTCGGATTTGAAATTTTGATCGTCAATGGGTTAATCACGTTTATTGGGCTGGCGCTTATTGTTAAAAGAAAGGCCGCCCCAACTCCTCAGGGCGGCCAAGCTGTACACTAAAACCAACTAAAACAAACTAGCACAGCACAATTCTTAACCTAACTAAACTATAAAACCTAATTGCTTTATCACAATACTGAGGCCAAACAAAAAAACCCTCTTCAATGCCTTTAAATCGTGTTTACTCTTTTTTATTCTTCTCATTTTGGGATTCTTTGTCCCACTATCATGGACCGACTTCACATAAAACTCCATTAACGGCATCTTTAGAAACGGTGAAGTTTTTGGAATAGCCGTCTTTTGATATTTTCACTGTGTAGTCGCCCAGCTTTACATCACAAAAATCTATGATCATTTTCCGCTTCTCTAATTTTTCTACGGTTACTACATCCCCATTAGCATAAACCATTTCTACCTTAGCCCCGATCAAAGATCGATCAACTTTAAAAGTAAATAAGTTCTTAAGGTCAGATTTAACTAGCTGGATTTGAGGGTCACTCTCTGCCTGTACATAAGTGATCGTGCCGAGTATAATCAAAAAAGTTATGTAATGTTTCATGTGTCAAAGGTTTAGACCAACATCTTGACAAACTCAGTGCCAGTGCAAAAAGCTTCCCAATTCAATAGAATCAGCTGATCGTTAGAATTTAGTTTCCCATTATTGGAATTTTAATCCCAAATCTGTCCACTCATACGTCTATTCTAGTTATCGCATCCAGTCAGATAGCTATAGTTTCAAACAGTCTTATGGAAGTCATAAGTACCCATCTTTAAAGCATTTCACGCAGTAGATTCCTGATCTAAATACATTCAATCTGCGTAATCAGTGTCTGCCAGTTCGATATCAGCCCGAATTAAACTATACACCTATTCCTTTATTCTCTCTAAGTTTAGAACTTCTAAAAAAGAATGGCCGCCCTGACTTTTCAGGACGGCCAAGCTGTACACTAAAACCAACTAAAACAAACTAGCACAGCACAATTCATATGGATACCAAATCAATTACTTACGGTGATTCTCATAGAGAACTCCCTTTTCGATATCATTAAATATTTTAAAGACCCTGATAAATTCATCCTTTTTAATTCGAACGACATACTCACTATAATCCAAGTCACTAAAATCTATGGTTAACCTCTTTTTATTAAGTACATCTACTGACAATACATTACCGTCGGCATCTATCAATTCAAGAGTAGAACCAATAAGTTCCTTGTCTATTTTGAATGTCAAAACAGTTTGATTTAAATATTCTGAACGCTCCAACTGTACGGTGGGAGTAGTATTATTGGCAAAGGCCGTAGTGAGTAAGAAGGTGGATAAAAAAACAGTGGCTAAAGATTTCATAACTGACATTTTTTGTATGCCAGTAGTGAGACAAAGGAGATACCAAAGAGGAAAATATCCTTAAAAGTACCTCTAAAGGAGATTTTAGCTATCTATTTATCCCGATTTGGGATAAAAGTTTAATTTCAGGACGAATTGGCCTAAATCTGTAGGTGCTCAGCAGGATCCCAGAACACTTCTTTAAAGTTCAAGACCTTATCCTTTTTCACGTTCACACCTTCCGATTCTAATAATTCCTGCATCAAGGTAGGAGTGGCAAAATGATGTTTACCTGTTAACATGCCAGCACGATTGACCACACGGTGCGCAGGTATATTCTGTTCTGCTACTGAAGCGTTCATGGCCCAGCCCACCATCCTGGAGCTTCCCTTGGCACCCAAATAATTGGCTATTGCTCCATAGCTCGTTACTCTCCCCTTAGGGATCAGTTTTGCTACATCAAATACATTTTGAAAAAAAGAATACTTATCAAAAGTCATGATACTTCGCTGATGGTATATCCAAAATTACCAAGAGAAGCCTAACTGACCACCCATTAGTTACTTTTATGCTATGGTGATCAAGGAACCTCAGCACCGGTAGCTGCTGACCATATCATATACCATTCTTCATGTGAAATTTTTATGTCTAGCGCAGCTTTAGCGTATTTAATACGTTTCAAATTGCTAGTCCCCATAACGGGAATAATATTGGAAGGGTGTTTCATCAGCCATGCGTAAAGCAGCTGATACAATTGACAATTATATTTTTCACACAGCTGATGTCCTACCTTGATAATTCGCTTAACGGTTTCGTCACCAGATTTTTGGAATAACGCTCCTCCACCTAGCGGTGACCAAGCCATAGGTTTAATACCAAGTGCCAGGCATTGATCGAGTGTACCGTTGTCAAAGGCATCACGCTGTAATATGGAGATCTCAATCTGATTGGTGACCAGTGGATATTTCCGATTCAAAAGATCAAATTGACTGGTCGAAAAGTTAGAAACACCAAACCCCAGTACTTTTCCAGCTGCCTTTAAACTTGTAAAAACCTCAGCCACTTCGCTGGGGTCCAATAAATAATCCGGCCGATGCAACAGCAGCAGATCGATATGATCGGTTCCAAGCGCTTGAAGCGAACGATCTACGGACATTCTAATGTGGTCCACTCCAAGATGATAGGATTTGATCTTGTGTTCTTTCCTATTAGAACTAACCATTTTGATTCCGCATTTGGTGATGATCTTCATTTTATGGCGAAGACCTGAGTTTGTTTTCAACACGCGTCCAAAATCTTCTTCTGTCGTGTAATGCCCATAAATGTCAGCGTGATCAAATGTATTGATGCCCATATCCAGGCACGCGTTTATAAAACTTTCATACTGGCTTGAATTAAAGCTTACACCCCATGTACCGAGGCGCATAGTACCGATTATTAAGGAAGAAAAATCCATGAATTAATTTCAGATTACATCTTATCTATTGTTCATTTAACTGCTACTTTTGCGACTCAAAGAGTAAACACCTCGTTTGCAGCTGTTTATCAATATTTTAGCACTTGAAAAACGATTAAAATTAACCTAAGCATGTTCAAAAGCAACGCACAAGACGATAAAGTACCTCAGGATGCCATGAATTCCAACAATATCATTGGTAAAGGCAGCACATTTTCCGGGAATATACAGACCTATGGTAACATTCGGGTGGAAGGACGGATATTGGGAGATGTGGTATCTAAGTCTAAAGTGGCCATAGGGCCATCAGCTGTAATAGATGGAAAAGTGTTAGCTCAGGTAGCTGAAGTAGAGGGAGAAGTTAAAGGATCTATTGAGGTAACCGATATTCTCACTTTAAAACCAAGTTGTAAAATATTAGGGGATATAGTCACTAATAAGTTGATCGTAGAGTCAGGGGCTAAGTTTGAAGGTAAATGTAAAATGGGCCAAGGGCTTAGTAAAATTGAACTTAACACCAACGGGTCAACGAAAGAATCATTGAAAAAAGCTATTTAAGATCAACCACTACCTTGAAATGAAAAGCTGGCTGAGTTAGTCAGCTTTTTTTATGTCTATCTTAATCAGAAGAAGCAGTTTAACTATTACTGTAACTAAAGTCACAGCCCCATAATTTTATAAGCATTAATTTCAATTTTGAATATGAAGGGTAAGATATTGAAATTATTATTAGTGTGCTTGTTATGTGTTGGTATAGTTTCAGGAATAGTGCTTACCGTTGAGAACTTATAAAAAAGATAAAAATGAAAAAAAACATGGGATCAGCAGATAGGATCGTCAGAGTGACGATTGCTGCCATCATTTCTATATTGTTTCTTACCAATGTGATTTCAGGAACCCTTGGTATTGTGTTAGTTACCTTAGCGGGAATATTTGTACTTACCAGCTTGGTGAGCTTTTGCCCTCTTTACGCTCCTTTCGGACTTTCCACCTGCAAAATGAAAGCTCCTAAATAGATGAGTAAACCATTCATAATGGTTAAATCAGAGTATTTTATTCATCAGCCAACTTAGAAATACATTCTTCGAATTTTTCTTGAAATGCCTGATGGTGGATTCCGGTAGCCGGGCCGTTAAAATAGCTGAATTCATACCGAATGAAGCCTTGCTTATCCACCAAAATGAGCGTAGGAAATGCATTGAGCTTCTCAAGATGGGGTAAGGAGAGTGCAGCCTGGCCTTTACTCAGCTTTCCACCAAGAGCTACCTGATATGGCAGACTCATATCAAACTTATATTTGGTAGTTCGCTCGTTTCCATAAGCTACAGAAAAATTTGGCTCGTAAGACACTGCCAATAGTTCCACTCCCGCAGGTCTTTTTTTATACCATTCTCTCAAGAAACGTGTTTGGTCCATACTATTAGGGCACCACGTACCAAAGAGCTGTAAGACGAGCACTTTATTGAAATAGTCGCTTTCGTCAATTGTTAAGTTAGGGTCCCCGGCAGAAAGTATATCATAATAAGGCCGATGACCGGCCGATACTTCTTTAAATGGTATTGGAATAGAAGCAGAAGGATTTTGAATTCCCGTAACCCGCTCAGAATACTCACTGTCCATTACTAACTCACCGGAAATGGTCTCAAGGTCAACTCGACCATTAAATAGAAAGGCATGAGCCCCATCGAAAGATGACATAAAAATAGAATCATCCGCAAGCACACCTTCAAAAAAGCGTAAGTCACTTACCTCTGTCATAAAAGTGCCGGTCACTGAACTATCGGTAACATTAAAAATTCCAATGGCAGAGTATGGCAAACCCGAGGGTGGTTTAATTTCCAGTTGATAGTTGCCCAGAAGCTTTTTTACATCACCAGATGGACTGGACTCAAAACGTGGCGCACCGTAAAATGCTTTAAAGGGTATTCCTTTCGTTCGATATCCCTTTCGCCAGAATCCAACCATAGTGTGCCGTTCAACCTTGGCCTTCAGCCAGGCATCAAAGGGCTTTAAGGGTATTCGTATAGAGTCTCCATCTAAGGTAGCATCATCAATTTGAATTCTCTCCACACCATTTTTAATAGTGAATACCAACTTTCCTGATTTATTTTCCACTGTAAATGAAAACGGCACTTCGCCATTAACATATTCTATAATTCCCTGCCATTGACCCGATTCGAAGGTATGAGCCTGCAGATGACAGGTTAGGGTAAGGCTAAACAAAAGAAGCAATCTTTTCATGGGACAAATGTAAGACATTGGCATGCTACCCAATATGAAAAATACGAGCTTCTATTTGCCAAAAATAAAAATACAGATACATTTGCACTCCGATATTAAATCGGATCGACTAATGTTACAGAGGAGTGGCAGAGTGGTCGAATGCACTGGTCTTGAAAACCAGCGTACCGCGAGGTACCGGGGGTTCGAATCCCTCCTCCTCTGCAAAATTAAAAGTGCTGGATTTAATTAAATCCAGCACTTTTAATTTTTGATATTCTGATATTCTAGATGATTTGTGTCTACAGTTTCTCAGCTTCTGTTTTTAAGTCATCTGCAAATTGTTCAAACGATTTATCAAAGGGAGGAATATATTTCGAGTATAGGGGGAACATGAGGCCACCTATTTTTTCGGTCATATTGAAAATTGTGCCTTTCGAATCTTCAGTTAGCGTGTAGATGCGATCACCTTTACCATCTCCCCAAACTAGCTTTTCAAATGGTAAGAACTCTTTAATCTTTAACTTGAACGTTCGCTTAGGATCCAATGTCGACACCAGTCTTATTTTTTCTCTTTGAGCAATTTTTCCTTTGAGTGATATAACAGTCGTATTCCAGTCAGAGTAATTTTCAGCGTCCGTTAACACTTTCCAAATATCTTCTTTACTAGCATTGATTAAGATGGATACAGTCGTTTGTCGACTGAAAGTGGTTTTTGTGGTAGTTGCCTGAGGGTTAATTTGTGCATTTGATATTTTTCCACTCATAATTGTTAACAATAAGATTATGTAGTACAATTTCATTTTCAATTAAACTTTGAATCAAATAAATTGATTTAAAGCTCGCAGCATGCTCCATTGCCAGAAACTGGGACCTATAATGCGACCACTTCATACCGCTTTATTTTAACCTATTTATGTACTAATTCCTGAAAATGAAGCTTAAGTGATTTATCGTTATTCTTTTATTGTGACTTATTAAGAGAGTAATGTATTGGAGGTATAAACACTTCATAGATCCTCACTATTCAATAGCTGATGGTAAAATTTAATGTAACCACCAACACTTTCAAGATAATGAGCTTTTACTTCTTACTAAACAGGAAAATGAACACAATAATTATGAAAAATTACATCACTATTTTTTTCTTAATACTTAATGTCATTACAAAAGCTCAGAAAAAACAAGAATTACCAATAGCGTTAAAGGAATTTATGTACACCGATGCTCAATTTCCATTTGGTAAGAAAAACGATCGTGCACCAAAAGAACTGGAAGATTTTGGCAGACTTACCGGTGTTTGGGAAATGACATCGGAAAAGCTCTGGCAAGGAACCTGGTATAAGTGCTGTCAGGCGCTTTGGGCATTTAAATATTCTGTAGACGGTTATGCTATTGAAGATTACTGGTTCAGGTACAAGGAAAATCATCCTCCGGTTGGTTCGAACAGAGATGTTGATTTTCACGGTCTTAATCTTCGTTTTTACGATGTCAAAAATCAAGAATGGAGAATGACCTGGGTCGATAACCTCGGAGCATTTAATTATTATAAAGCCAAATCTGAAAAAGATGAAGTTCGGATGTTTCCGGATGAAGAAGACCCAGATCACAAGATTATATTTAAGAATATCACGGCTAATTCATTTGAGTGGAATATGCAACAACGGGATGAAAAAGGTCAATGGAATCTTGTTAGCAAATCGTTTGGAGTCAGGAGAGATATGGATTAAAGATAAAACGATGCAGGATATTTTTACATAATTGGTTGGATATCGTAATTTTTAAAATGGTTTTTAATGACAGTTCGATAGAATGATCTAAGCGTGAAATAACTCTTATGCAACTTATATTTCCTTTTACCTTAGCCGCTTTTTCATTCTACGGGCTAACGTTAGCGATGGTCTTATTTTTGAAAAAAACTTATCTAACGAAGGCAACTCGCTTTCTCGCTCTTTTAATACTAATTTTCTCGATCATACTTTTCCAAAGTGCCATTTTTAGGACTAATATTCTTGAAATTGATTTTTCTACGGGTCTTATCTTAGGCTCTATCTGGTATTTGATCTCGCCATTAATTTTTTTCCACGCCTATTACTCACTTTATCCAAATAAAAGATTCACGATATTCAACGTATTGCATTTTATTCCTTTAATTCTTCATGTATTGAACATTCTCCCCTTTTTTCTTTTTATGGATGGCTCACAACAAACAGAGTGGGTAGCGTCCGGGCAGACCAGAGGAGACTGGTTTTATACTTTGATGGCAGGTGGATATCTCATTTTTATTCAATATTTGATCTATTTACCATGGTCGCTTATCGAGATTAGCAGATTTATAGAAAACAATAAAAATCATATTAGCAATCAAGGCTTGAATAGAATATTATTCATGCGAAACGGGTATGGGTTGCTTACTTTCTTTATAGCCATGATGGAAATTCTGCGTATGCTGAACGTAAAAGGGGACTGGTCCTCGGTGTTTTTGGTAGGTATCGTTTCGGTAATTTTTTACCTAGCTTTTATCAGCATGAACAATCCATCAATCCTTTTTGATAAGATCCCTTTTAAGTGGACCTTTCGTTCTCGTGAATTACCTAAAGATGAGATGGAGCTTTATAGTAATGCCCTTGTGGAAGAGATGAAAAACAGGGTCTATCGTGATCCTGAAATTACTCTGGATAAAGTAGCGGATATTGTAAAACTCCAACCGCGGCAACTATCAAATTTAATTAAAAGAAAGTTTGACAAGACTTTTCCTGAGTTTATCAATGATTTTAGAATATCAGAAGCCAGGAGACTTTTGGAAGATCCTAAACATCAGCACTGGAGTATTTTAGCCATAGGTCTGGAGGTAGGTTTTAATAGTAAGAGTACCTTCAATCGCGTTTTTAAAAAAACCGTTGGAATAACTCCGTCAGAATACCTAAGCCAATTTAAGATGCTAAATTGACCATTATCAATTCCTGAAAGTAACATGCAATCTGTCAGATTTTGAATCTTATTTGTCATTAATTCAATCATCAAAGTTTGAAATAATGTCAAATAATCTCGGTCCCTACATACATAGTTTTTCCAGGTACTTGTAAAATAGCAATGGAATATTATGCTTCGATTTTCGAAGGTGAAATCATTATATAAAGAGGTCGCAATTCCTGAATCTGGAGCATTCAATATGGTTTAATGATGCTCCTTTAAAAGAAAAAAGCTATGAAAAAAATGCTAACATTCGTTATGCTTATTATTACTACTAATTGTTTGGCGCAAGAACTTCAGCTTCCCAATCAAGTGAAGGAATTCTTGTATAATAATTCAGAATACCCCGCTGGAAAATTGAACGATAGAGCACCTAAAGGGCTTGAACAGTTCGGCTGGTTAACAGGTGTGTGGGAAATGACCTCTAATGCCTATTTTCAAGGAAAATGGTTTTCAGGCTGGCCATCTTACTGGGCATGGAAGTATGCGGTTGATGGAATGGTTATTCAGGACTTTTTTTACCATCCCAAGGAAAACTTCCCCCCTCAAATGAAACAGGACTTTGATACTTTTGCCTTTAATCTGAGGGTATATGACGAGGAATCTGATCGATGGACAGTTACCTGGATTGCTAATAGCGGTGGTGAACACAGATTTGTTGCAGAGAAGAAGGGTAATGAGGTTTGGATGACACCCGTAAATACGGGAGAGCAAAAGTCAAGAATTATTTTCTCAGATATAACACCTGATTCTTTCAAATGGAGAAATGAAAGTCAGAATGAAGCTGGAGAATGGGAGTATAATCACTACCTGACTGGAAAAAGAATACTGTAGAAGATGATGAAAATATTTTACGTGTTTCACTGTTTTTATCGGGATCAGTTTTTGCCCAAGAAATGTAGAAGTACTTGAGGTTCTGAGAGAGTTTATTTGTTCTTAACGTTCTCCCAAAAACTTGGAGCAATTTGGACAACTAACAGGAATCTGGAAATTGACTTCCCATGCTTTTGATCAAGGGAAATGGCATTCGGGCTGGCCGGCATACTGGCGTGGAAATATGCTATTGACTGAACCACTATTCAGGATTATTTTTATCAGGCAAAAGAAGATTTTGCTCCTATTTTTCCTAAAAACTTCGATGCTTACGGATTTAATTTGAGGATTTATGACCCCGAAACCGATTCATAAATTATCACTTGGATAGCCAGTTCGGGTCCTGAAATGTGTCTTAAAGCGACTTATAGAAATAATCAACTTGTCATGATTCCCATAGAACAAAGCGCTGCTCCAGATTGGAGAATTATCATCTATGAAATAACTGAAAATTCCTTTAAATAGAAACAGGAATTTTTACAGCAAGACGGGAACTGGAAAAACACTCATTACTTTGTTGGAGATAGATTACAATAAAAAAATGGCACTACCTCCTGATCAGATTATTTGGAAGCCCTGATCTTGTTTCCCCTTTTCTCATGGGTGACTTCTGCCAGGCCCAAATGCTCTAATAGAGGAGGTACATACATGGCAAACCTCCCCTTAAACCCTTTTTTCAGGCCATACCATCCACTAATCGGATTGCCCTCAGATCTTGCCCAGTGTTCAAGTGTTCCTTCTGATGTATCCTGTTTTTCGTCTTTGCTTCCCAGTTCCATCCAGTCTCCGTGTTCTTTAAGCATGGCGGGTGTATCGGTTAAGCATCGGATGTCATAGTGTAATATAGTAGTTTTTACAGTGCATACCAATATTTCTTTCCCATCTTTCTCCTCTACATGCATCGTATATTCGGACGTTTGAGGTGGGGTCTGTAAAGTGAGTGGGTTTTCTTTGGTTCCTATTTTTTCCTTGTAATTCATTGTATTAAAAGTTTAAAGTTTTATTTCAATTGAAGTACTTCTATCTTCTCTGGCCAGTTCCATGATCGTTAGCACAGTGGTGCGAACGATGTTGGCGGCAAATTCATAATCCAGTGTCTCAGGCGTATCACTTCCTTGGTGATAATGTGGGTTTCTAAAGTTTGCCCCATCGGTTAGAAATAGCGCCTGGAATCCGGCGGCCCAAAAGGGAGCATGATCACTTCTTCTATAGTTAAAGTCGCCATCTGCTTCTACTGAGTGTATCTCCAGGTCAGAAACATACTCAGACCCCTGAAAGTTGAACTCAGCTTGCAACTCACCAGATTCCGGTACGGCAATGTTATAAATAGATGTTTCACCATCAAGGTGCTGACACTCGTGGGACCTGCATGGGTAACCGATCATTTCAAAATTGAATACCCCTTTTATATCCTGACCTGACGCAATATCCTTAACGTATCTCCTGCTACCCACCAAACCAAATTCTTCCAAATCGAAAGCAAGAAAATCAATGGAATATTCGAATTGGAATTGTGACAAGACACGCATAGCTTCAAGCACTCCGGCAGTTCCCGAGGCATTATCGTCTGCGCCCGGTGTGGTATTTACCGTATCAAAATGTGCACATATCAGGTACCTTGATTCGGGATACTTTGTCCCCTTGAGATGGCCTATCACGTTTTCAACATTAGAAGAACCGTGTTTGAAGCTATGACGGGAGGTTTCTAATTCATAACTGTTAAATTCTGACGCGATGAACTCACGGGTTTTATTTAGCAGGGTTGGATTTTGATGACTTCTTACACCACTCATCTTTCGTACATCTTCTTCTATCCGATCTTTAGATATGAATTTCAAAATCTCTCTTTTGTCAATCACATGACTGTCTGTGGCTTTCAATTCCAACTTAGTATAGTTTTTCAGGTCATTTATATCTATAGACTTTTCCTTACCTACTCCAACTTGATTTCCTATATCCCCATTTGACGAAGAACTTATATCCGTCCATGTATCATTTGCTTCGTTCCAACCGGCAATTGAAATTGATACAAAATCGTTATCATCCTGGATATCAAAAGTGATGGTTAATCTAGTCCCGTTTTTTGATGCAGTTACATTTTCAAGGATCGGTAGCTGGTTTTTTTCAATTTCGGCCTGTTTACCTCTAGGACGAGAATCTGTCGGAGGAAGCTGAACGTTTTCCTTTTTACAGGCAACGCATTGAAGGGTCATTGATAAGAGGAGAAGAATTGATTTGATGCCACTCATTTACCAATTATTTCAAGAAGTTTTTCTTTTACCAGATCAGGAGAGTCCAATACAACCATTGTATGAGATTCAGGAGCTGCTATTGTTTTAATCATTTCATTTTTTTCAGCGCCTCTTACCCAAGGGTCTTTTAACATTAAATCGTAAGCTGCGGCCGTGGCTGTAAGAGGCACGTTAGCCGGAATATTACTAAAGCCCGGTATAAATACGTGAGTAGGAACAGTAATATGGTTAAAATCAAATTCGGTATCCTGTGAAAAGTACTCTTCTACGTACTGGATCATTACCGGAATATTGTTATTCGTTACCCTATTCCAAATCTCTTGAGCAACTTCAGCATCTTTCGAATAGTATGATGGCAATAAACTGCCGTTCTTCCAGGTTTCAGGACTTACCGTTTTAAACCAATTTGGTGCGTACTGTAGGTCTTGCTGAGAAGCTCTCAACGCAGGTGTGACCTGAGGCATATTAGCGACATTTAATGCCGTTGGACCACCTGCTATAATCACGGCTTTAACTAAGTCTGGATAGTCAATACCCAGCCGCACGGCCATTTGAGTTGATACCTGATGATTGCCAATAACTATTAACTCATTAAGATTATTTGCTACAGCGTACTCAGCAATCTTATACTTCACCGTATCAGTCCAGATTTGATTTCCATAGCTACCCCCTGGCAAAGGATAGCTAGCTGTATTTCCATAACCAGGAACATTGATAAGATGGCTGGTAAAGTTTTTACTTAAACTTTCAGCAAATTCTTGGTAAGTCTCAACTCCATGACCTAGTCCAGGAATGATGATTATATGACTTTTTCCCTTGCCAATTTTATCGACTTTCAATGGTGTTTCAAAGGGAATTGTGGGGTAGTCCTCAGGTAATATCAAGTTATTGATTTCTTGTTGCGCATTGGTATTTAAAGAAATGATGGTTGTGTTAACAATCAAAAGTGTTTTTATCAATAGTCGATCTTTCATAAGTAACAGTCTTTTCTGTAAAAATGAATTATAAAACATGAGGTTGTGATTCATTTTCTGGAAGTGACACTCAAAAACAAGTTGAGTTCTCTGGTGTCAATTGATGGAAATAGAGCATTTATTCCCAATTCAATGTTAAAATTTGCCTGATAACATATGCAATCATTAATGATGATGCACAAAAGATTGATTATGATAACAAGCATTTTTCTACCATTACTAACCGTTCTCTTTTGTTGCAAAGACGACACGGATGAATCTGCTAACTCCCAAAGCGATAAATGGCAACAATTAAATGGAAACGCTAATTGAATCATAAGAGGAAAGTAATCTGGACTCCTACAAATTTATTAACGAACTTTCCATGTCGATGGACCTCTACTGACTCAAAGCCGGATTGGTCGATAGCCAACAAACTCACGGGCACGATGAAATTTACTATGTACTATCGAGTCCCGGGAAATTTAAAGTTGATAGCTAGAGTAAAAACGTTCAATCTGGCGACATCGTTTTCGTCAAAGCGGCCATAGAACATCATTTTTATGACGTTAGGAAAGAACTATGGTTAATTGTCGTTTTTCCTAAGGGTAATCAAGGAACAGCCAATATGCTTGGAAATATAAAAATATTTAAATGCTGCGATCTATTAAACAAGTGAAGGAAGACGTCTGGAACCAGTTTTTTTGACTTTGATCCGTCAAATCGATAAGGTAAATATCGTGGTAAAGGGAGGAGCCAGATTTAAAATGGATAATGATGACTTTTTAGTCTTGCAGGAAGATCAAAAAGTGCAAAAAGCCATAAAGTGGATCCAGAACTAATCACACCTTCTTAAAACTATTTCTTATTAAAAAAGTCGTATAAATTAACAATCCCAGATATACGTAACATAATCAAAGAGATGTGTTTTCTTTCCTGAACCACACTTTGTGTACCCCTAAATCCTTCATAGGATCCCGTCCTACCATAATATTGATAACGTAATGATACTGTGAAATGATTTTGACTCAGATAACCAATAGTCAGCGCCGCTCCGAGATTAGGCTGCCTTATTTTCCGTGTATCATCTGTATGAATAAATCTATGCAAAGAGCTATAACCTACGCCTGGCTGCAAAAACCAGCTTTTATCAGCGAATAGTATGTAACGATAGAAAAGTAATATGGAAGAAAAAGAATTTGAGTAAGGATTTACATATTCAACCCCATCTCTATATTCCTGACCTACGACTCCCCTTATTAAAACATCTCCTCCTTTAGAAAAATCCATTCCAATAATACTACCCTTCAGGTTGGTCAGGTAAGATAAATGTATTTCAGCTTTACCAAGACTATATTCCTTATTTGCAATATTACCAATACCAATCGCGGCACCTGCTTCAATTTGGTGAGTTTGTGCTACACAATGTTCAATAAAGACCAGAAACAGCACAAAAATGATGAGTGATAGTTTCATTAAAAATTTGTTTTTCTTAAACGTAAGCCCAATTTATTCTTTAGTTGTGCTGGTTCCAGGAATTGACACAACCAGCTTACACTGACAGTGCCAATTGCAGTTATTGAGACGACCACTCTTAACATTATTGATACTTTAGACCTATTAATTTCAAAAAAACGTGATGTTATTAGATCGATTTACTTGCTTTATCATTCTTAATTTAATCTGCATTGTCCCTGTTAGTTGTGGAAATGATGAGGAGGACAATGGCCCGACTGTGAATAGTCCCATGATAGGTACATGGGCAATTGTTGATAGTAACTTTGACTTCAACTCTGGTCCGTTTGCCACATTAGTTGCAGGTGCAGCCAGTCGATGGGGCGTTAGCTTAGGTATCGGATCGTTGAACTCATGGGGTTCTAAGCTTACCTATAATTTCTTTTCAAATGGCAGCTAAACAGCGGATTACGAAGCACTAGTTATAAGCGGAATACTTGTTTCTTCGATGAAGGTCACCGAGAATGGGTCATTTACTATTAATGATGATGAAATTCTCCTCGATCCTACAAAATGGTCCGGAATAGGAAAATTCGGTACACTACCTGAAGGACCAGTGAGTAATGATGAACAGCTGGAGGATCGAAGCTATCAGTGGGTCATAGATGGAGATAATCTACTACTTTACGGAAGGTGTGGCGATTTTCAAATTGATTTAGGATGCAGTGGGGCCAGTAAATTTCTTAGCGGTTTTGAAAGATCGAACTGACAGACCTTTATCTTCAATCCAAAATTTTGTTTGAACACTGTCCTTTGCCACAAGAGGTCGAGTTGTGTAAGTAAATGTGAACTAGTGAGGGTATTGATAACGCTATCAGTATACAAAGGATAAAAGAGGCTAAAATAACAGAGTAGTGTCTAACATTTATCTTCCCGGTTTTGAGTATTAAAACTAGCAATAGAAGACATAAGAAAAATGTAATGATGATCCACCATATGATTTCCGAGTAATAGAACTCGTACATTTCAAAACTTACTGACCCCATAATAATGATAGCTAAAAGACCAAAAGGTGAGCTGGCAATGTACATACTCTGACATATGTATTCTTTACTTTTCATTTTAATGAAATAGTTGTTCATCAATCTTATTAACAATTTTGAAGTAAACAGACCGCTAAAGGATGAAATTAACAGTGCTATAAATAAAGGGATACCTGTCATGCGAAAAAAGAAACATACGAAGGCCATTCCACATAGGAAACCAGTAATTACCGGTATATTTTTAGTACTTGTTTTGACAGTATGAATGAGCAC
>JBCCSU010000021.1:0-33070 GCA_039199635.1 Bacteroidota bacterium
CCTCCGTGGAGCTGAAATAACGGGTGGGTTAGGTTCTTTTGCTGTCTACAACAATCCTGTACAATTTGTTGAATATCTTAATGATGCAACTCTTGCGTTAGTATTTCCTTTCGGTGGTCCAAATTTGCGGATAGGAAATCTTGAGGTGACCGAACCAGAAAACGTAATCCTAACCAGAACTGCTGAGCTACCTTTTTCTGTAAACTTAGGTCCGGATATCGGGCAGTGCCAGGGGACAGTCACCCTTGATGCCGGAGATGAGGCCGTCAGCTATCTTTGGAGTACCGGGGAAACTACGCAAACCATTGAAGTAAATATCTCCGGCACCTACAGTGTGGAAGTGACCAATGAAGCTGATGAATCGGCCACAGATGAAGTGCTGGTTACTATTGATGAGCCTATCGTTTTTTCACTTCCTGAAACCGTTAACGGAGTGAACCAAGTGGAATTATTCGGTCCTTCAGGAGATATCACTTATTTGTGGTCTACCGGGGAAACCACCCAAAATATTGTTGTGACTAATTCCGGTGAGTATGGACTTACCGTATTTACGCCTAATGCTTGTGAAAGTAGTAGCAGTACCATCGTAACTATTGAAGGACTTGCAATTTTCAAAGGAGGTGCCGGTGATGGCTTCTCGGTAGATCAATTCATTGTCACTGAATCCTTTTTCGAAGGTGGAAGCGGTGACGGATTCAGCCTCAATCAGCAAATCAATACCACTTCTTTCTACGCCGGAGGTTTAGGCGATGGATATTCGATAAGTCAGCTATTGCAGAACGAGTCATTTTTCTTTGGAGGAATAGGTGATGGACATTCCGTAGATCAATTTGTAAATAATGCATCATTCTTTTCAGGAGGAAAGGGTGACGGCTATGCTAATGCCGAATTAGTAAACGGTATGATCTTAGCCATTGAAAACGATCAACTTCCTTTGCAATACGAGCTTAAAATATACCCTAACCCCACAGCTGAATTTTCAAGAGTCACGTTTGAAGCCTGTTCATGCAAGTCACAATTGATTGTTTTTGATCTTAAGGGTGATCGTGTACTACAGATAGTGGTAGATAACAATGAAACTGAAAAAACACTGGATGTCAGCGGCCTGAAAAGTGGCGTATATTTAGTTTTGCTTAAGAGAAAAGATAAGAAGCAATTTGCGAAGCTAATTAAACGATGAGGTGATTGGACAGTAAGGAAAACTAGCATCCGTGATAAAAAAATGGCTTCAACAATTTTATCAGGCGATAAAGTATCGAAGAAGCCTATTTCTCATAACAATTAAAGTGTACCTTACTCCGATCTAATTATATCCGCAGGATTCATCATGGACGCCTTAAGCGTATGAAAGGTAATGGTAATCAGCGCAATGACGATTGAGATTATACCTCCAAGGGCAAATAAATCGATACTCAGATCAATCCGGTAAGCAAAATCCTTGAGCCAGTCGTTCATCAGCCAGTAAGTAAACGGTATAGATAAAAACACACCTAGCAACAATTGCCATGAAAAACTACTGATCAATAGCTTAAATATTGAGCTTTCAGAAGCGCCAATAACTTTACGAATGCCTATTTCCTTTTCTTTGCCCTTTACCACCAAAACAGTAAGTCCCAATAACCCCAAACAAGCGATTACGATAGACAGTACTGTAGCAACGCTTAACAACCGGTTCATCCTGTTTTCATTGGCATACTGAGCTCTCATATTTTCCTCAATAAAGCTAAAGTTTAACTCTTCCTCAGGTAAAACCTGCTTCCACTCCTTTTCAAGTATATCCTGAACTTTAGACAATTCACTTCCTGAATACCTAAATACCAACTTTGGGATAGGGGAATCGCTAAAATTAACGTCATCAGTACCTTCTAAAATAGGTTGAACATTTTGAGTTATGATCAGCGGTTCTATGGCGTTATGCAATGAGGAGTAGTTAAAATCTTCAGCTAAGCCTATAATACTATGGTTACCAAACTTATTGCCCGGCAGTTGGTTTCCTATTGGATCTTTTAGGCCAAAATGTTTGACCGCAGCTTCATTAAGAATGATCGACTGACGTTTATCCAATTCACTCTCAGGATCAAAACCTTTACCTTTCTTTATTTTAATATCAAAAGTATTTAGATAATGGGGATCTACCGCTACTATGCGAAACTCGCGAAAAGTCTGTGTGTCGTCAGTATATGAAAAAGTAGCCCAACCTGGGTCACCAAAAACATGACTCCCCATGCCTATATCCGATACCTCCGGGTATAGACTCAATTTTTCCTTTAGTAATTCACCCTTTTCCATCGCGGTACGTATAGCGTCAGCCAAACTCCGAGTAGCTGGATCTCTGTAGAGCGGCACAGAGACTGTGGCCTTGTATTCGATCCCCATATCTTTATTTTGCATGTAATTCAGTTGCTTACGCATAATCAATGTGGAACTGATCAAGAATACGGTAATTAAAAACTGGAATACAACCATACCTTTTCTCAGGTATTGCTTACCCCTGGCGCCACCACTTCCTCTAAAGATTTGGGTAGCCCCTTGCCGCGACAAAACAATAGCCGGATAGATACCCGAAGTAAGTCCAACTATGATTATCAAACCCAGGTAAAGCCCGATATGCCATAGTTCAAAGTCAATCCGAACATCCGCATTGGTAAGCTCATTGAAAACGGGAAGCGACAGGTAGGTTAACCCTAAAGCTAAGGCAAAAGCAACGACTATGATCAAAAAGGTCTCGCTCAAGTATTGATGTATCAACGATTTTCGTTGAGCTCCCATCACCTTTCTTACCCCCACTTCCTTTGTTCGTTTGAGCGATTGACATACAGACAGGGTAGCGTAATTAATACAGGCAGTAACCAACACCAATAAGCTAATGACGCCCAATATGGCCACGTAACTTGGGTTACCGACAGGAGCCCTGCCCACCGGTATATCTGTGTTCAAATGAATATCCGTCAAAGGTTGAAAACCAATGTTATACTCACCCTCATTTACCCGGTCTCCAATGAGGTTCATCACTACATCGCCTATAGTCGCCTCAACATTAGATATGTGACTGTTTTCACCCACCAACACGTAGGTTTCCGTTCTTATTTGAAACCAATGGTTCAGCGCCCTTGGATCATACAAGTCTATATTATTTTCATTACTAATGGCCATGTCAAAGCTGATGCTGGATTCTTTGGGTATATCACCAAAAACGCCAGTTACAATAAAGTCTATTATCTCCCCTTGTATTTCTATAGGAAGTGCTTCTCCAATGGCTGTATCCTCACCAAAATATTTTTTCGCGTAAGATGCTGAAAGAACAAGGTCTCTTTTACCTTGTAACAGGTTTTCTTTATTACCCTTTTCTATTTTAAAATCGAATACTTTAAATATCTCCGGACTTACCACGCCCACGTTTTCATTTATTCTATTGGTACCGCTACCCACCAGGTAATTATTATGATCTACCTGAACGGCCGTTTCAAATTCATCAAAATTATCTTCCAGGAAAGTCTCAAAAAGCAGCGGTGTGGTAGAACTGAAAAATACCTTGTCGTCACTATAAATTTCCTTGAGCCAAACGCGATAAATTCGATCCTTCTTCGCATGAAATTGATCGTAGCTTAACTCCTGCTTTACGTAAAAGCCCGTCAGGAAAAAGCAAGTGATGCCAATGGCCAGTCCGGCTAGGTTCAAACCGGTGTAGAACTTGTTATTCTTAAGTATGCGAAGCGCAATTCTTAAATTACTTTTCGTCATCATGAGTGTTGTATTTTTGAGTTTTGAATTTCGTTTGATCGCAGAGTATCTAAAAGAGCGTATGACCAGCCATAAATAATATAACCTCGCTTGGAGCGGATTACCCTGATCTAGCTTGTGATAGAAAACCTCGTAGAGGTCACCTTGCAGGTCTTCCAGTAAGTCCGGGTTACAATACCACTCCAAAAAGCGGTCCGCCCATTTTGGAGGTTGGTGATTTATCACGACAGGCCAGTAAAAATGAGCTTGGGCAGTTTGTTATAAAGTGCTATGCGGACTTCCATGGTCTCATCAAGCACACGACGACCTGCTTGGGAAAGTGTAAAAAACTTCTTCCTTCGGCCTCCCCTTTCTTTCGTAGCCCCGCCCATGGTTGATGTGATAAAGCCCTTATCTTCCAACCGCCTTAGTACAGAATGAATGGCCGTAATATCCAGTACACGCTGAGTATGCTCCTTAATCACTTCCAAAATTGTCACAGCATAAGCCTGCCCATATAACGATCCCACCGAAAGCAATACCAGTTCCTCAAGCTCCCCTATTGTTGTTCTTTTCATTGGGTAAAATATTTGTTGTACAAACGTACAAATAATGAATTAGTTGTGTTTTTGTACAACAAATTAAACAGAGTATCAAGTATTGTATAGATCTTTAATTCACTTTTTTAAAAGAAAATAGCCGGAATAGTTCGAATTGGGGAATGTAATGCTTACTTTATAAAGTATCTGATTTACAAGAAACAACAAATATGTCGTTAGAAAAATACCCTATACAGAAGCATTTTGATGAAATGTTCGATCTCAAGAGTAATTGTAGACCCTCTTATGCTGGATTTCGTAAAGGTCTGGAAAAATTCTCCGATAAGAAATTGGTGCAACTGCAGCATAGTGCAGATAAGGCGCAAAAGTCGATGGGAATGACCTTTAACGTTTATCATGACAACGAAGGCATTGAGAGAATACTACACCTTGATCTTGTACCTAGAATAATTGGTCAGGATGAATGGAGCATTATCGAAAAAGGATTGCAGCAACGCATAGAGGCTATCAACCTTTTCATTCATGATATCTACCACGACCAAAGGATACTGAAAGACAAGATCGTTCCTGCTGACATGATCCTATCCAGTAGTGACTATTTAGAACCCTGCATTGGTCTGGATCCACCGAAGGGGATATGGTGTCATATAACGGGAAGTGATATTGTAAGAAATGAAAATGGTCAGTTCTATATCTTGGAAGACAATCTCCGGTGTCCTTCGGGAGTCTCTTATCTGTTGGAAAACCGAGAGATAATCAAACAGGCATTTCCTAAACTATTCGCCAGTTTGGGCGTACGACCTGTTGCTGAATATCCAAGCATGCTGTTAAATATGCTCCAGTATATGTCTCCCAATGAAAATGCTATTACGGCCGTTCTCACTCCAGGCATCTATAATTCAGCCTACTTTGAGCACTCCTATCTCGCCCAGCAGATGGGTACCGAATTAGTAACCGGACAAGACCTCATCGTCAAAGACAAAAAGGTTTACATGCAAACCACCAGGGGTTTAGAGCAAGTGGATAGTATTTACAGAAGAATAGATGATAAATTTCTCGATCCAAAGGCTTTCAACCCTCAATCGTTACTGGGCGTGCCCGGACTGTTTGAAGCCTATAAAGCTGGAAATGTAGCTTTAGCCAATGCCCCAGGAACCGGGGTGGCGGATGACAAGGCCGTATATGCCTATATACCAAGAATTATCAAGTATTACCTGGATCAGGATCCGATCATTGAGAACGTACCTACTTATATCTGCTCGGAAAAAGACGATCTTACGTATGTCCTTGAAAACATCGAGGAGCTCGTAGTGAAGGAGACTAATGCTGCCGGAGGATATGGAATGCTCATTGGGCCTAAAGCCACAAAAGCCGAACATGAAAAATTCAGAAAGCTAGTGAAAGAAAACCCCAGAAATTATATTGCCCAACCTACTTTATCACTATCCACTGTGCCCACCCTGACGGAAGAAGGTTTTGCCCCACGTCACGTAGACTTACGGCCTTATGCGCTATATGGTGAATCTATAGAAGTGATTCCGGGAGCACTGACGCGTGTTGCGCTCGTCAAGGATTCCCTGGTGGTGAATTCATCTCAGGGAGGCGGCAGTAAAGATACTTGGGTATTATTTGATTAGCTGAACCACAGAACTTCTTTTATTGAATTTAAGACTATTAGAAAATAAAAATATGCTAAGTAGAGTAGCCGATTCCCTTTTTTGGTTAGGGCGATATACAGAACGTGCGGAAAATTATGCCCGCTTTATAGATGTTAACTTTAACCTCTCCCTTGACTTGCCACCCGGTATTAAAGAGCAATGGGAACCCTTGGTCAGCGCTACGGGCGATAAGCACTATTTTAATGAGTTATTTGGCACTGACTATTCACGCGAAAATGCCATTTATTTTCTGGCTTTCGACAAACGTAATACGAATGCCATCATTTCCTCAGTCACTTACGCACGTGAAAACGCAAGGATTGTGAGAGAAAGTATTCCCAGGGAAACCTGGGAAGTACTGAACGACCTCTATTATTATGTGCAGGATGCATGTAAGAAAAAGGTATGGAAAAAGGAAGATCCGAAGGACTGCTTCAAAAAAATAAAAGGCGAACTTCAGCTTTTAAATGGTATTGCTATAGATAACGTGCCACGAACTCAAGGCTGGTATTTTAGTAAAGTGGGTCAATACCTGGAGCGAGCAGATAAAACGTCACGGATCTTAGATGTAAAATATCATTTTTTATTACCTTCTATTGATGACGTAGGGTCTCCCTTGGATTTTCTGCATTGGGTTGCTCTACTTAAATCTGTCAGCGGTTTTAACGCGTACAGGAGAATGTATGGCAAGATCCAACCAGCTTCTATTGTCAACTATTTGGTACTTAACCGCTACTTTCCGCGATCAATTCTGTTTTGCCTGATCCAGGTGGAGGAGTGTCTTCACGAAATCTCCGGTTCCAAGCACGGCTATTCAAACCAGGCAGAAAAAGCCATCGGCAACTTAAGGGCCGACATTGAGTTCGCCGACATCAATGACATATTTGAAGTTGGACTTCATGAATATCTAGATGAATTGCAGCAAAGATTAAACGCTATCTCTGATCACATTTATGATCAATATTTCAAAATTCAACCTAACTTCACACCGGAATTTCAAAAACAAGAATGACATACTGTTTAGGTATTTTAAGTAAGGAAGGTATTGTCGGATTAGCCGATACGCGGATCACTTCAGGAAGTGAGACTACCACAGCAAAAAAGATTTATACGGTACAAAGATCTAAGCACAGCTATTTCATTATGACCTCGGGTTTGAGGTCGGTGCGGGACAAGGCGATCACCTACTTTAGTGAGGTGATTGAAGACCAGGATAAGGAATTTAACAAGCTCTACAAGGCTGTAAACAAGTTTGGTGATCAGGTAAAGCGCGTAGCGGATGAGGATCGCAAAAATCTCGAAGCCTCTGGCCTTAAATTTAACTTGTTTGCCATCGTGGGAGGGCAACTGGAAGAGGATGAACAGCCTAAGTTGTATCTGCTTTATCCCCAAGGCAACTGGATTGAGATTGGTCAGGGAACCCCATTCGTGATTATCGGAAATTCAGGTTTTGGTACACCTATACTGAAAAGATCACTCACGTATGAAACGAGCTTAGAATTTGGTCTGAAAAGCGGCTTTTTATCGTTCGATGCTACGCGCATTTCTGCCAATGATGTAGATTACCCTATTGATACTGTGGTCCTTAAAAAGGATCAATTTAGTATTCTCGAACACAGGTTCCACGAGCGTGATCTAGGCCATATTGCCGATTTCTGGAGTACACAGCTAAGCTCTGCCATTGACAAGCTTCCTGCCGATGCACTTAATACAGCGTTTAGTCATGATCAAGCGAAAGATATGATGACTTCTGATGCACCTTAATATAAAGCATCGCACGTCATATAATTATGGCGCAAAAGTTTTTCTAGAGCCACATCACTTATACTTTCACCCTCTTCAAAGGGAATATCTCACGGTTAAAAGTTTTAATCTGATCGTAACCCCTACTCCTATCGGATCAGCAGTGAGGCTAGATATCGAAAACAACACTTACCATCAATGTTGGTTTAATGATAAAACGGATCATCTTGAAATTCAATTGAACCTAACGGTTGAGGTTAAAGAATTTAGTCCATTCAATTATTTCATGGAGGATCAGCCTAAAACCGAATATCAGTCCGCCGTTGATTTATACCTTCAAGACCAAGTGCCACTGGAAGATGATTTAATTAACTGGCTTGAGAAGATTGATGACGCTGACAGCACTCTCTTTTTAAACTCACTTTGCAGCTCGATCCACAACAAATGGGATCATAGCACCAGTTATAAATCACAACTAATGGACCCCAATGCCTGCTATCATTCTGATTCAGGGTCATGCCGGGATTTGAGTTGGATGATGATCCAGATGCTTCGCCACCGAGGCTACCCCGCCCGCTTTGTAAGTGGATACAGTCATAACCCGGAAATTGACGGTCATGAATTACACGCTTGGGTAGAAGCTTGGCTCCCGGGAGCTGGGTGGATTAGCCTCGACCCCTCTTCGGGGCTTTTTACCAATGAAACTTATGTGCCGCTTGCCGCGAGCTACCATCCGGTGAATACGCTACCGGTTCAAGGAACTTACAGAGGTGACGTGAGTTCCGAACTAGATACATATGTGGAGATAACCACCTGAAGCCGAATGTTACTTGGTTGTCTGTTGTTGAGTAAATACAGCGTTTACTCTCGCCTGAGAATGTCAGCAGGATTTTGAGCAGCTGCTGTTCGCACTTGCCAGCCAACCGTAAGGACACCAATGAGAAGTATTATTATGAAACCTGAAAGTGTTTCTATAAGTCCCATTTCAGCCCTGTAGAGGAATTTGCTCAGTATCATATTATCCAATATGTAGAGCGAACCGGGTATAGCCATCACTGCTGCTACGACAATCATTATCAAAAAATTTCGTGAAAGCAGCAACACTAAATTGTTAATCCCCGCACCCAAGACTTTCCGAATACTGATTTCTTTCATACGACCTTCAGTCGTATACACGGTCATACCCAATAAACCAAGTGTAGAAATAGAAATGGCCAAAAAGGCGAGAAATGAAATGACAGAATACGTGGTTTTACTAGCCGCATATGTTCTGGCGATTTCATCATCATAAAAGGTGGCCTGAAACGGATGAACCGGATCAAGTTCTTTGTAAGCCTTTTCCAGTTTTGCCATGGTAGTCCATAAATCGTTACTCGCTACTTTCACCCCAAGTATTCCATTATTTGTTACTCCCATTTTTACAAATGCAAAAGCCTTCGGGACTTCAGCATCCAAAGACATACTTATGAAATCTTTTACCACTCCTTGAATTTGCATTTTCTGTTCACCGAAATACCATATACTTTTTCCAATAGCTTCATATGGATCACCCAGATTCAGTTCTTTTAAAAATGTCTTATTTACAACCAAAGTATTTTGCTCTTGCCCCTCCTTTAAATGATCTTGAAATCCCGTACCGGCTATTAATTCAAACCCGTGCAGGATCAAATAATTTTGACCTATGTAATTGGTGGTGAACATTACTGTATCACTTTTATCTTCAGAAAATGCTTCTCCTAATTCTGCGTTTCGGGTTCCCAAGACCACTGCAGATCTTGAGGTGCCCAGCACTTCAGACATCTTTGCATATTCGTTCTCCAAAAGGTTTATGTAGTCTCCCTGGATCTTAATGTTCACGATATTGTTCGTATCATACCCAAGGTCATAGTTCAACGCATATTGATATTGCCTATGCACCATCACAGCACACACAATAAGGCCTATGGACAGCGCAAATTGAAAGGTGATCAGCGCTTGTCTGGTATTAACTCCTGACAACAGTTTCATCTTACTGGCACCCTTGAAAAGCACGGTGGCCTTAAGTTTAGAAAGTGTCAAAGCCGGGAAAAAACCGGCAATAGTACCCACAAAAAGTGTTAACAGAAGAAAATAAACAAGATGAACCGGAGTCACATTCAGCGTGAATATAGTTGTACCGTCTATCGACAGTTCTGGAAGGTTCAAAAAGCCTGGTTTAATCAAAAAGAATAGTCCCAGACCCAAGATCACGGCCATAGAAGACAAAAGAACGGCCTCCAGTATGAATTGTGAGAATATCTGAAGTGATGTACCTCCTACCACTTTTCTAACGCTGATCTCTTTAGAACGTCTCAAGGCCCTCGCCAGCGATAAATTAGTGTAGTTGAAACAGGCGCTTAACAGCACAATGATCGTGAGTCCCATCATCATGTCAATTCTTCGTTTTGAAAATGTCGGGCCGGGCGGAAATCCCGCACCTCCAATCACAAACTGTCCCATAGGTTCCAAAGCGAGTGCCATAGGAGCCTTTTTCGAATTATAATCAGCCATCATATCAGCTATCATAGATTCGACCTTTACTGTGTTAGCATCTTCCTGTAATACCAAATAGACATAGCTGTCAGCATAATGTCCAGGGTTTCCCTTGATGTTTCGTCTATGCTCTACCAGGCTGTTTTCCATGGTAGCCATTGAGACCAGCATCTCAAATGTAATGTGTGAGTTAGTTGGCGGGTCTTCTACAATTCCGGTAATAATGCCGGTGTCAAAGTCACGATTACCGTCTACAGCAACAGTTTTACCGATTGGATCTGAATCCCGAAACAATCTTTTAGCCGTGGATTCTGTTAAGATGATGGCACCTGGCGTTTTTAGCGCAGTTTTAGGGTTACCCTTTAAAAGTTTAAATGAAAAGACATCAAAGAATGATGCCGTTGCGTAATAACCGCTGGCCGGAATTGACTTTTCATCAATTGTTAATTCCGCACTAAGGTTTCTCCGTAACACGAGTACGTCTTCTACCTCTGGAATTTTATGCTCTATTTGATCTCCGATGTAGTGCGAGGCTGTAGCAAGGTAGATCTCTTCACCATGAAATAAACCTTGCCTGGAAGTAGTTACCCTATACGTTCTGTCTTTCTTATCATGAAAGGAATCAAATGACTGTAGTTCAGAAAGCAGTACAATCATAAATATGCCAATAGACATACTGATGGCTAATCCAACGATATTGATACCCGAGAAAAGTGCATGATGCTTAATGTTTCGGATCGAGGTTTTTAAATAGTTTTTCAACATACCGTAGTGATTTAATCGTTTATCCCCGCCTATGCTTTTCATCAGCTCAGAGCGTAGAAGTTTTAAAGTATCCCAGGCATAAAGTCTCCTGGTTTTTCTTATGCTATAACTTTTAAGATTATCCTGAAACCTTTCCTCCATGTCACCTTCTATTTCTTCCAGGTATTTCCTTTTAATAAAGAGTCGGAGTAATTTTAAGGGCCATTTTGGTGTGGTAATATGTTTATCCGTTGGCTTCATTAGGTTTTACTCATTCCTAATTCCGGCATCGCATTCCACAATTGCGCTCTGATGTCTTTCATTTCCCGTAATACTCGCTGGGCGTAAGGGGTAGCCTGATAGATGCGTTTGCGCTTCCCTCCTCTCTTTTGAGTCGCCTCACCCCATTCAGAGGTTAAAAAGCCCTTTTCTTCCATTCGCTTCAAAGCAGTTTGGATGGCTCCGACACTCAGACGCTCGTTCAGTCTTACTTCCAGATCGCGTTGTATTTCCATGCCGTACGCCTCTTCCTGCAGTACGATTACCGTCATGAGTATCAGTTCCTGAAACTCCCCTAGCCTACTTTTTTTCATTTTTATATGATATTATAAAAACTTCAATGAAGTAAATATAGAGAAGAAATTATTTTATTCCTAATTGAAGTAATAATTTATTAGATCCGCAACGAGTTTATATTCCTATAATAGCCGTTCTTACAGATTATTACCATGCACGTGATAGATGTAATTTTCAGGGCCGATAAAGGTATTCCCTTCATAATTGAATTCAGACCAATATTTTGCAGCATAGTCATCAAAGCTCGCTAGCTCAGAAACCATCCACTCGATCTCCACAGCCTTGCCGTCAGCATAATCCTCCATACCTCTTAGCCCATCTACCAATCCTATAAATCCGGTAGGCGATGTTTGATAGATCTTTGTCCACCCCTGGTCAGCCACTAATCGATAACCCAACACTTCTTCGTAGAATTTTTGCATCTTCAAAAGGTCTTGATGGTAAGTCCAGGTAATGGATCCGTAAAAGTTGAGATTAGGTACCGAAGTTTCAATTCTTTGAGCTTCTTCCAGCACTGCCATGAATAATTCATTTTCGGGATGCTGTTTGAATTGCTCGTATTCTAATAAATAGCCACCCGGATCAATCGCCACAAAGCCATCGTGTGGCCCACCTTCACGTTGCTTATAAGTATATTTAATGGGTACTTTTTTCTCTTGAATATAAAAATACCACTCTGGTAGTTGATCCGTTAAGAATGCAATAGCCGTTGATTTAGGTTGATCCTTGGGATGAGCCTCGTCGATCTCGTGTAAGTGAATAAAAGTATCCCTGCTGACTTGAAACACACCTGAGTCGATTTGCTTGAAACCTATCACCTCATCATAAAAGTTAATTGCTGTTCTCAGGTTTTCGTAATATAAGTGGGTTATCTGCCCTTCTACATCAAAAGACTTCAGGCTGCGATAGGCCGAGTTTTTACTGAGTAGATCGTTAATACCTTGCGCGTCATACCCCAAAAGTCTCCCTAAACGTCTGGCCAGGGCCTCTTGTTCTATGGAATCAGTATTGACGTTCTGCATGTCTGACTTCCACTGTTGGTACTGCTTAAGTCTACTGCCATTATAGATCAATACCACCGACTTATCCCTGGTAGCCTCAGCTGGAAAGAGCAGGGAAACCGGAAAGCTATTCTCCCTATATAGCAGGACATTATAATCTTCCACAATTCTTTCAAAATCCGGCCAAAGAACTTCCAGTTCCTCACTTTCCATTGGATCATGCAAGGCGATAGGTTTGGCACCATTGGCCACCATTTCACAGTAAACCCTAAATGAAATAAGGGAGTCGTTATTCTTACCAGGACCGCACGATAGAATAAAAAACGGTGTGATCAGTAAAATGATGTATCTCCTCATTACGAAAAGATAAGACGAAATTCATCAGTCAACAAATGAGGCCTATGAAGTGTAGTTAATTTAAGTGTTTGACACGCTCTTTAAGGTACACGGTTTTCCTAAACGCACCCGGTTTCTTATCATTCAGCAGTTTCAAAGAGCCTTTGGCTCTGATTAATTCTTGGAATCGCTTTTCCCTTTTGTCAAATTGATCCTAGTTGGCAAATGTAGTAATAAGTATAATGTGATAGGGTTGATCTTCGGTAAATTCTGTTTCAAGAAGCTCAAAAGAGTCGATATATCCTTGCTTGACTGCCATCTCCCGTAACACCTTCCAGTTGTTTTGATAATAGAAGAGGGCTTCTTCCCTATTATCATCAAGTATTTGTATAAATTCAATGGTTGAGACCCTTGTATCCGATTGTGCCGTAGCTACGTCAGACAAAAAGAGTATGCAGGCAAGAATTAAAGCTTTCATAAATTTTTTATTTAATATACGATTAGGAAATAAATAAGTTTCTATTTCGTTAAGTAGGTCATGAAGTCAACGCAACTTGGTGAATTTGAAGAGCTGGTACTGCTGATTATTGGGAGTCTGAATGACGAGGCCTACAGTCTTTCTATTCAGAAAACGTTAAAGGAACATACGGGACGTAACCCCAGTATCGGGGCATTGCACTCCGCATTAAACCGTCTAACCAAAAAGGGTTTTGTAGACTCCTACGAAGGTGGCGCTACTAAATCTAGAGGTGGTCGCAGAAAAAGGTTTTATTCTTTAACGGCATTTGGACGTAAGGCGCTGGACCAATCTTTTGAATTACGATCAGGTTTATACCATGCACTTCCAAAACTAGGTTTATCAAATGAGTAATCATTCAGAACGGCTGCCCCCAAAATGGATGGATTGGCTTCTTGATCGGTTTTGCCGTGAAGAAGAGATCGAAATACTAAGAGGAGATCTCTACGAGCTTTATAACGAGCATTTAGAAACACGGAGTCCGATAGTAGCTAATACACTATTCCTTGCTGGGGTCATAGACTTTTTCAGACCCTTTGCCATTAAGAAATTACCCAGTACTAAAACCACTATTATGTTAGGGAACTACTTTAAAATAACAAGGCGCAATCTGAATAAGCAGAAGCTCTATTCCTCACTCAATATTACGGGGCTGGCTGTAGGCTTAATTTGCTTCATGCTCACCTTCCTCTATATTCAGGACGAGCTCAGTTATGATCGTTTCCATACCAAGTCGGATCGAATTTACCGGGTACTGGAACGATTCCAAAGCGAAGGTGTTGGTGAGCATTCCGCTAGTCTCCCCTTTCCTACCGGCCCTACACTTGCTGCTGACTATACGACTGACATTGAAAGCATGGTTCGGCTGTTTAACTTCCAGTCTCCTACGCTGACGCTGGCTAACAAAGAACAAGATAGGGCCTTTAACGAATCTCGAATATTCTTTGCGGACTCCACCTTCCTAGATGTTTTTGATTTCAAGCTTCTTTCCGGAAATCGGGAACATGTCCTCGATAAACCTAACTCCGTTCTAATCACGCCCACCATGGCTACGAAGTATTTTGGCGATGAGGACCCTATTGGAAAACAGCTGGAGTTTCAGGCCGGTCAGTTGTTAGAAATTACGGGTTTATTGGAGGATGCCCCTACCAATGCCCACTTTCAATATGATTTTATTATTTCCTTTTCCAGCTTAAAGCAATGGTATAATGGCAGCCTACCCTCCTCGTGGTATTGGAATCCCTGCTGGACGTACATAGTACTGAAAGAGAATGCCTCACCGGACGACTTACTCGCCCAGTTCCCCTCCTTTGTCACCAAGTACTTCCCGGAATTTATCCAGTCCGATGTAACGCTCGAACTTCAGCCACTCCACGACATCCACCTTCATTCCAAGCTGGACTATGAAATACAAGCGAACAGCGATATGAAGAGTATTTACATTTTTGGAGCCATCGCCTTATTCATCTTATTTATTGCCACGGTTAACTTTATAAACTTAAGTACCGCCAGGGCCACTAAGCGTGCGAAAGAGGTCGGAGTGAGAAAATCACTAGGAAGCAACAAGTCTCAATTGGTTGCCCAATTCATTTTTGAATCTATCTTCATGACATTTCTAGCTGTGATTTTCGCCTTTGCAGCTGTAGCTTTTCTGTTACCGACTTTCAATCAGCTTGTAGATAAGGAAATAGGCCTAAGCCAATTACTGCAGCCAGCACATCTTATCTATGGTTTGGTTTTATCAATTTCGATAGGACTACTTTCCGGTTTTTATCCGGCTTTTGTGCTCTCCTCTTTCAGAGCGGTGGCCGTGCTAAAAGGGGATCGCCTGAAAGTCAAAGGATTGAACTTTCGTAAGATCCTAGTCACCGCACAGTTTGCTATTTCCATGTTCCTCATAGCTGGTACGATAGTGGCCATCGATCAGTTCAGACTCCTGCAGGATCAGGATGTTGGTTTTGACCAGGAACATGTACTTATGATTCCTGTAATCCGGTCGCCCATGGGTGATTATTACGATACTTTCAGAAACAAACTACTTCAGAGCACCCGTGTCAAGTCCGTCACAGGGGTGGAAGAAATTATCGGAGCAAAGCATCAGGTAGAAAATTACAGGTTCGAGGGCATGGACAGGTCCAAGCCCTTCCCAAGGTTTCATGTCTTGCACGACTTCACGGAAACCATGAATATCGAGCTAGCGGCAGGTAGGGATTACTCAAGGGACTATAACATGGACGACTCATTGGCTTACGTCATCAATGAGGCTATGGTAAAAGCATTAGGATGGAACACTGCACAAGAGGCCATTGGAAAACGATTTTATAATCGGGATGAGCTCAAAGGCGAAGTTGTGGGTGTAGTCAAAGACTATAATTTCGTTTCCAAGCACCATCCAATCAGACCACTAGTACTTGACCTAACTACTAACCCAAGGGCATTCAACCTATTCATGAAATACTTGGCGGTGCGCGTGGATGGCGAAAACATGCCTGCATCCATCGAAGTAGTGGAGAACACCTGGAATTCAACCATTCCTGACCGACCGTTTGATTTTTTCTTTCTCGAGGATCGTCTAAATCAGTCTTATGCGGCTGAACAGAAGCTCAGTAAGATTACTGTGATCTTGTCCGTACTGGCAATTAGTGTCGCCTGCCTGGGTCTTTTTGGACTCGCTACTTTTAACATAGAAAGCCGGACTAAAGAAATAGGTCTACGTAAAGTATTGGGTATTAGAACGCCCCAAATTATGAGCTTGCTGTCCAAAGAGTTCTCTATATTACTCTTGATCGCTTTTCTGATCGGGATACCATTGTCCTACTTGTTCCTGGAACAATGGCTAAATGGTTTTGCTTACCGAGTAGAACTTTCGTTTTGGCCCTTTATGCTCGCAGGATTACTCACTTTTTTAATAGCAATGTCTACGGTGCTTTATCACGCGTTCAAAGCCTCTTACATCAATCCTATAGATACATTGAAAAGTGATTGAAATCCATGCTGTTCATGATAGTGCATGACAAAGTCACTCTTTAATTTAGCTGCCTTTACTAGCTGATTATTTAACTTCCTATTATTTAGGGTTACCAGTAATCCGTAAAGGTTTTGAGTTTATTATCCAACGGCAATTTTTGGCTGATGACTAATCTTTAAGTTGCAAGAGTTGGCGATAAAACACATTGCGTTTGCTTCTTTGTGTAAAGCCAGAGCCTTGGATATCATATTTCTGTCTTTTACGGTAACAGCAGGAAAGAGCGTAACAGCAGTGAATCGGCCTTGACCCTCTTCATTTTCTTCCATAGTACCTTCCGCCCTATCCCTGTAATCCGTGACCACTATTTTATGAACGGTACATAAATGTAGGTACCAAAGCATATGACATGAAGATAACGAGGCCAGGAAAAGCTCTTCAGGGTTATATCGAGTGCTATCACCCATAAAAGAAGGGTCTGAAGATGCCAGAATGACATTGACTTTATCTGGAGCCGTTATCGTATGGTTCCTACTGTAGGAGCGATAATTAACAGTTCCTTCAAGAGAAGTCCAATGTGTTACTGTTTGATAATAGTGCTGTTTCATTTCTTGAGTTTTTAAGTACTGGTCAGTGCGATTCCTTATCTCCGGAAAATTTAAAGCAGCCAGTTAACTGCATTAATTACATCGCTCGAACATTTTCTAATCTATTCAAGCTTATTTGACCTGTTCAGTTCTTAAACGCCGATAACTATTCTGCACAATTTTATCCAAATACACTTGAGATCCGAAGCATTCAAATTTGAGTGGGTTGGCTAACTCACTAAATAAAGGTACACCTCCGCCGAGTAAAACAGGAATGATGGTAATGATCATGCTATCAATCAGGTCCTGCTTTAAAAAGCTTTGGATGGTTTTACCTCCATCAATATAAAGCCTTTTATAGTCTTGTTGGTGAATTTGATGAAGAACTTCTTTGAGCTCACCCTTCATCAAATATGCTTTATCTGCGTATTTTTTCGGTATCTTCTTTAGAGTATTACTCAAAACAAATACGGGTTTATCGTACGGCCAATCCAGATCAAATGCAGCTACCGTTTCAAAGGTGTTGCGGCCCATGATCAGTGCATCAATACCCTCCGTAAAAGCCGTGTACCCGGTATCAATCGTATTAATTTCAGGAAACGTATCTAGAAAATGTAACGCTCCCTCTTGATCAGCAATATAACCATCTAAACTGGTGGCGATGAAAATATGGTTACTCGGCTCCATTGGTCAAACATTAAAACTCAGTTCAGAATATGAATTTTAGTCGTTAATTCAACTACTCAAGTTAATCAATTGAAGTTGAAATAAGGTAATGCTCACTAATTAACGGCAAGTTGAAATAAACAAACCGGCCCTTCGGAATAGTGTTTCGGTAAAGCCGACGTATCATTTATAAATCTGGTACCTAAGTATTTAAAGCCTTGTTTTTCATAGTGGTTAATCAGCCCGTGATTTAGACCTACGGTATCTAGTCGAATAAATTCCTTAGCCTTACGCTTGGCATATTTCTTTGCCCATCTTATAATTTCGCGCACTAATATATTGTGTTTCGACACTGGATTTTTGGCAATTCTGTGAATGTATACGGCAGGTTCGGTGTATTCTTTTCCCCAAATAAGTGCATCTTCAAAGGTAGTGGCCCATACACCTACTACTTTATCTGCCAATAACATCTTCCATTGATTCTTTTCTTCAATTTCACTTAGTACGAGTTCTTTTGAAAATACAGGCCACACTACCTGCTTTTTCTCTGCCATGTAGGATCTGGCTGCGCTATAGCATGCCATGATCATGGGAAGATCTTCTTTAGTACTATTGACTATCTTAACACTAGACGCTGGATCATCTTTCAAGTCACGCAGCCTTTCCACCATTGATTTTTGTGCTAATTTCTCCTCTAAGTGTTTTATGGAAGATAAAAATTCCTCAGTGGCGCAGGTTTGGATTATGTTTTTTATATCAGTCCAGTGTTTCTGATATTCTGGTAGAAGGTCATGACTTTTTTGGGTTAATGACAGAATCTTTCTTCTTGAGTCATTCATATCAGATCTACTGACTAAATAGCCCTTTTCTTTCATTCCTGAGGTGATCTTAATGACTGCAGGATGCGAAAAACCTATTTGCTTAGCAATTTCAGTGACACTTAAACTTCTATCCTTCAGTAAGAGAAAAATCAAATGCCAGTTAGGCTCTATCTCAAGTTCTAAAAAGCGATAAATAGCTTTAGCCTCACTCTTGAGCCTATCACTTAGTCTTTTCAGCCGTGCGGTTAGTCCTATATGGGCTAATTCTTCTATAAAATCTTGCATAAATATGTAACTAGTTACGCAATTATACATAAACGTAACAGGTTACACAAATGCGCCGAAAGGCTTTCATAACCTTCCAGTCCATTATACCTCTTATGCAGTTGGATAATCAGGAATTACTTTCTCGGTTTTTTCTTGCTTCTATAAAGCTTCTGACAAAAAATACCATCGCTACTACTGTGCTTAGCAGCATAACAATAACACGTACTATTCCCAGAGTATTTCCTCTTTCAATAACCCCCATAAGTGGTCTGAATAATCCAAATAGTATAAGCAGCGTAAGCAATACGGCAATATGAGCCATTACTTTGTTCTCTTTTTTCACGCCTGGATTACAAATCAACAACACTACACCCACGAAAGCAGGAATCAGAGCAGTGATAGAAGGTGACTCCGAAGCAAGATAACCCCAAGCGGAAAGGGTGATTAGAAGTAGAGCATTAATAAGACTGACCGTATGCGCTTTCATGATATTCGAATGTAGTTTTAATTGGTTTTTTATACATATCAAATAACACCCCAACTTAGATTTAGTTGGATTTTAGTTGACAATTATATGGCTCATTTCCTCTTGTCTTTACCCCATGAAACTAACACACCTCTAAGTATTTTAAGATAAAATTTTTCTTACCACATGCTATGATCTATCTTTCTTGTTTAGATTTTAGTTAACACACTCACTATGAAAATACTAAGGATAATCCTCATTTTTGTGGCCGTTCAAACCCATGCCCAGCAAGGTGGCATGTGGATACCTTCTTTACTCGAGGGTATGAATGAGAGCGAAATGCAACAACTCGGCAGTAAGCTGACTGCCAGTGACATTTATGATGTCAATAATTCTAGCTTAAAAGATGCTGTAGGACATTTTAATGGTGGTTGTACCACGGAAGTTATTTCATCTAAAGGGTTAATTCTAACTAACCATCATTGTGGTTTTGGGCAAATACAATATCACTCGTCTGTAGAGAATGATTACTTAAAAGAAGGCTTCTGGGCCATGAAACCCAGCGAGGAACTACCTAATGATAACCTGTATGTGGAGTTTATTGTACGGATAGAAGATGTAACCACCCAATCACTCGCGGGAATTACGGACGATATGACCGAAGCTGAGAAGCAATCACTAATAGACAAAAACAACAACGCGCTTCAAAAATCTGCCGCTAAGGAAGAGTGGCAAGACACTAAGGTAAAAGCTTTTTTCAAAGGCAATCAGTACTTTCTTTTCATTACTGAGCGGTTTGAAGACATCCGGCTGGTGGGCGCCCCTCCTACCAGCATAGGAAAATTTGGTAGTGATACGGATAACTGGGTATATCCCAGGCATACCGGTGATTTTTCTTTATTCAGAATTTATGCGGACAAAGACAATAGGCCGGCCAAATACAGCGAAAATAATATTCCTTACACACCTAAGCATTTTCTACCGGTCTCTCTGGATGGCGTGGAAGAAGGTGATTTCACCCTTGTTTTTGGTTTCCCCGGACGAACAGATGAGTATTTACCGGCAGTAGCTTTATCGCATATCACCAAAGAGTTTAATCCTGGAAACATAGCTATTCGTAAAGCTGCACTAAAAGTTATTGATCAAAAAATGAAGGATAGTGATGAAGTACGTATTAAATACGCCTCAAAACAAGCCAGAATTGCCAACGCTTGGAAAAAATGGTTTGGTGAAAACCTTGGTATAGAAAAGAGTAATGCCATTCAAGAACGCTTAAAATTTGAAGCTACTTTCAATAAAGCGCTAGACGAGAAAAGCCTTACTTCCAAGTATGGATACATATTACCGGAATTTGAAAAGCTATACAAGAGGTATGCTCCTATTAATATTGAGCGCAGAAAATTCATTGAAGTATTTTTTGTGACCAATGAATTAATGCAAATGACGCTAAGAGCATATCAGCTTGTACTTCAGGTGGAGGCCAACCCGGATAATTTTGACCAGGCCCGTCTTTCCTTGGTCAATAGAATAAAGGGTATTCACAAAAATTATGATTTAGATGTTGACAGGGGTGTTTTTGATAATGTTATGCCGCTGTATACCGACAAGATCAACGCATCTATTTACAATAAATCGGCCTTCGTGAAAGAAGAGTCTGCTCTTAAACTATTAGAAGGTGAGCGCAAACAGGTGATTAAAAAAATAGAAGCAGATCCCGCATACATTTATGCCAAACCCATGATCAAAGCTTTTTATGAAACCATGAACCCCGCTTTTGAAAAAGTGGCTTTTGAGATTGCCGCTCTTCAAAAGCAGTACATGAAAGCCTTGATGGAAGCGCTGCCAGAGGCCAGATACTTCCCGGATGCCAATAGTACCCTCCGCGTCACTTATGGACAGGTTCGTGGCTATTCACCTCGAGATGCAGTCTATTACACACCTGTAAGCTATCTCGATGGGGTAATTGAGAAGTATGTTCCGGGAGACTATGAGTTTGACGTACCGCAAAAACTCATTGAACTTTATGAATCCAAGGATTATGGCCCATATGCTGATACTACCGGAGAAGTGCCGGTTTGTTTCTTAGGAACCAATCATACTACGGGTGGCAATTCGGGAAGTCCTGCAATAGATGCCAACGGTAACTTGATAGGCCTAAACTTTGATCGGGTTTGGGAAGGAACCATGAGTGACATGAACTATGATCCTGAAATATGCCGGAATATTATGGTAGATCTGCGTTACGTCTTATTTATTATAGATAAGTATGCCGGAGCTAAACATTTGATCGATGAAATGAAGCTGGTTCATCCGAAGAGAGTGGTAGAAACTGAATAAAATCGTAGGGTTGGCTTGTGGTGCGGGTACTTTGGAATTGCTAAAATCTCTACCATTCGTATTAAATAAAAATGCTGACTATTGAACAAAAAAAACCTCTTCTCAAAATGAGAAGAGGCTTCAACAGATAGATCGATAAGTTTGACTTACTTTAATTTCTTCACTACTGCTTCAAAAGCTTCAGGATGATTCATGGCTAAATCAGCTAATACCTTTCTATTCAAATCGATATTTGACTTTTTAATGTTACCCATAAACTGTGAGTAAGACATGCCATGCTGTCTTGCACCGGCATTAATCCTTTGGATCCATAACTTTCTAAAATCTCTCTTTTTCGCTTTTCTATCACGATAAGCATAGGTCCAACCTTTTTCAACAGCATTTTTAGCTACCGTCCATACATTACTTCTTCTACCCCAATACCCTTTGGCTACTTTGAGGATTTTTTTTCTGCGTGCCTTTGAGGCTACATGATTTACTGATCTTGGCATTTTAATTTTGTTTTTTGGTTAATGGCGTTCACTTGGAAACTTTAAAGCCATTTAACCTGGTGATACATTTAACCTACTCAATACTTAAATTCTTAGCATTGCTTTCACATTAGGCTCATCTGCTTTGTGAACCGTAGTCATGTGAGTAAGAGCTCTTTTTTGTTTCGTCTCTTTTTTAGTCAGGATATGGCTTTTGAAAGCGTGCTTTCTTTTTATCTTACCAGAACCTGTGAGCTTAAATCTCTTCTTTGCTCCTGATTTAGTTTTTACCTTCGACATTTGATTATAATTTGATCGATCTGTTCTATTTTTTCTTACTTGGCTTAGGAGCAAGAAACATTATCATCCGTTTACCCTCAAGTTTAGGAAGCTGCTCTACTTTAGCATAATCCTCCAACGCCTGAGCAAATTTTAACAATAAAATTTCCCCTCTTTCCTTGAACACAATTGTTCTTCCCACAAAATGGACATAGGCTTTAACCTTTGAACCATCTTCCAAGAAATTTATAGCATGTTTTAATTTAAAATTAAAATCATGCTCTTCTGTGTTAGGCCCAAAACGAATCTCCTTGATTACTGTTTTTTGGGCCTTAGCCTTAATTTCTTTTTGCTTCTTTTTCTGTTCGTACTTAAACTTTGAGTAATCAATGATTTTGCAAACAGGCGGATCAGCTTTTGGTGAAATCTCTACCAAGTCAAGATTTTGTTCTTTTGCCATTTTAATAGCTTGTATCGTTGGGTAAACGTCTACTTCTACGTTATCACCAACTACACGAACTCGCTCGGCCAGTATTTTTTCATTTACCTTGTAAGGTTCTTCCACACGCCCGCGAAAGCCCCTTCTCTGAAATCGTTGTTTGCTAATTACTACCTCCTTTTTTAGTTGTAAAACAGAAAAAATCCGCCCAAAGCGAATCGGACTGCAAATATCAATATATATTTCGGATTATCAAAAGACGCTGATGGTTACGATTTATTTAAATACTTATTTCCTTTTGAAACCGATCTATAAACTGATCTAGTGACATAGATCCAAGATCTCCATCGCCGTGCTTTCTAACTGAGACTGCACCATCACCCTGCTCTTTTTCACCCACTATTAACATGTAAGGTACTTTTTGTACCTCCGCATCACGGATCTTTCTGCCTATTTTTTCATCGCGGTGATCGATAAGACCCCTGATATCTTGTTCAATTAAGGTAGTAAACACTTCTTGTGCATACTCTTCATACTTCTCGGAAATAGGTAAAACAGCGATCTGATCCGGAGCCAGCCACAGTGGAAAATTACCCCCACAATGTTCTATAAGTATAGCTACGAAGCGTTCCATAGAACCAAATGGTGCTCTGTGGATCATTACAGGCCTGTGCTTTTGGTTATCGGAACCTGTATACTCTAGTTCAAAACGTTCCGGAAGCGTATAGTCTACCTGAATGGTTCCTAGTTGCCAGTTTCTACCCAACACGTCTTTCACCATAAAGTCCAGCTTAGGACCATAAAATGCAGCCTCTCCGAGTTCTGTTACTGTTTTCAAGCCTCTTTCATCGGCTGCTTCCTGGATCTCACGCTCAGCACGATCCCATAGCTCATCAGCACCTATGTATTTTTCCTTATTATCAGGGTCACGCAGAGAAACTTGTGCCGTATAATCCTCAAAGCCCAGTGCATTAAAGACATGAAGTATAAGATCAATGACCTTAATAAACTCTTCCTTTACCTGGTCAGGTCTACAAAAGATATGTGCATCATCTTGCGTAAAACCGCGCACGCGAGTGAGCCCATGTAGCTCGCCACTCTGTTCATAACGATATACGGTACCAAACTCTGCATAACGCACAGGCATATCCTTATATGATTTTGGCCTGGCTTTGTAGATCTCACAGTGATGCGGACAATTCATAGGTTTCAATAGAAACTCTTCTCCTTCATGCGGGGTAGAGATAGGCTGAAATGAATCCGCACCGTATTTTTCATAATGACCCGATGTAACATACAGATCTTTAGCTCCTATATGTGGTGTAACTACTAATTCATAGCCCGCTTTAATTTGTGCTTTACGCATAAAATTCTCCAAACGCTCGCGTAAAATGGTACCCTTCGGGAGCCATAAGGGCAGCCCCATACCTACTTTTTCCGAGAAAGTAAAAAGATCTAACTCTTTACCCAGTTTCCGGTGGTCTCTCTTTTTTGCCTCTTCCAATCTTTCCAAGTGCTCAGTAAGCTCTTTCTGTTTGGGAAAAGAAACTCCATAGACACGAGTCAACTGCTTACGCTTTTCATCTCCACGCCAGTACGCTCCGGCTACATTCAATAGCTTCACTGCTTTAATCAAACCGGTATGCGGAATATGCGGGCCGCGACACAGATCAGTAAAACCACCCTGATTATAGAAGGTAATGCTACCATCTTCCAGGTCTTTCAGCAATTCTAATTTATACTCATCTCCCTTTTCTTCAAAATAAGAAACAGCATCGGCCTTGGACACCTCAGTTCGAGCATACTTATTCTTTTCCCGAGCTAATTCAAGCATTTTTTTTTCGACCTCAGCCAAATCATCTTCTCCGAACTCTTGTTCACCCAAATCAATATCATAGTAAAAGCCACTGTCAATAGCCGGACCAATACCGAATTTTGTTCCCGGATATAAGGCTTCCAAAGCCTCCGCTAGCAAATGAGCTGATGAATGCCAAAATGTTGACCTACCTTCATCATCTCTCCAGGTAAGCAGTTGTACTGAGGAATCTTCAACGATCGAGCGGTTTGCGTCCCAAACCTCGCCATTTACTTTTACGGCTAATACATTTCTCGCTAACCCTTCACTGATGCTAAGCGCTATTTCGTAGCTGGTTACACCTTGGTCGTACTCTCTCACCGATCCGTCAGGGAGCGTTACTTTTATTACAGACATTTAATTTACTATTTCTCTCCTATTGAGCACCGAGGGCGGGGTATTTCTTACTGAATCTAAAGTAGCTCGCTCCCGTGCTTTACGCTGCAAATATGACATTTTTCCCCTTAAAGTTGCTAGTTCGTTAAGGGCTATCTCATTTGTAGAATCGGATGCCACTATTCTTTCATAAACAGCTTCGGCCAAGGTAAAAGAGCGACTCTTATCAAGAGCCCTGGCCTGAAGAAATAACAAGTTTGTTTCTTTTATAGTATCCATCTTGGAAAGGTAGAAAAGCGCGCTGTCAAAATTCGCGAGTTGATAGTGTAACTCCGCCATTTTAGATACCACCAGCTTTGAGCTATCATATTCCAACATCTGCCCCAGTAGATATTTTGCAGTATCCAATTGATCCTGCAGCGCTAACAAATCAATCTTGTCCAGTAGTAAATCTTGTCTGTCGCCTTCTATGCTCAACAGTTGATCCAATAGACTTTCTGCTTCAGTAACCATTCCTTGACTAAGGTAGATGTTCTTTAGTCCTGTAAGAGCTTTCTTATTTTCTTCATTACGCTTCAGCGCTTTGTTAAATTGACGGACAGCTTCTGAACTATCGTTAAGTGCGAGAAGCGTTTCAGCGGCTAAGACATGCGCCTCATCACCATTATCCAGTTTTAGTAATCGGTTAACTACCTCACGCGATAGTTTGGGTTCACCCAGCTCCAGATAGCTGCGGGAAAGATGCTTGTATAATTCATGGCTACTGTTACCGAGCACTTCAGACCTTTGAAAAGCCTTAACTGACTCGTTGTAATACTGCAAAGCGGCCATTATCTTACCCTTCAGAAAAAAGTAGTCGTTATTAGCGAAATCAATTTTTAATGCTCTATCTATCGTGACTAATGCAGACTGCCACTCTTCTTGATCGGCTTGAATTTTAGCTTTTTGGTATAATGCTTTTTGATTATCCGGGTCAGAACGAAGAACATCGTTCAGATACTCCAAGACTTCTGTATGATTAGCTTGCCCTTCCTCAATAAAGGGGTGATTTGAGCGTGGGACGCAGGCAGTAAACATCAGAAACACAAGGAATGCTTCCAGATTAAAGTAACCCATACGCTTACGGCCATCAAATGATTTGTAATTCATTATTTACGGTAAAGTTATCGAGATTCTGCGTGATACTACTCTATTCATGAGTGTTTCAAAGAAAGCAGAGACCAATTGAATATTACATTGGTAACTAAGAACAGCAACCACAAAATTCTTAACTTTTGAAATTTTTGGCTTAGAGTATGAACTGAAAACTCACCTTTACCCCAAACCTATCCACATTAGGACGATCAAGATATGTCAGTCTGTGCAAGAAATCTACTCTAATAACTTTCAAGATGTTTTCTATACCATATCCTACTTCCACATAAGGATCTCTGGAAAGCACGCCAATAGGATCTTCCGTCTGAACAATTATATCTTGATTACTTTGAGAAAGATCTCCATACAATACATTCGCCGTAGCTAATAGCCTCCATTTCAATTTTTTCATGAGCGGTATTCTGTTCAGGACAAAACCCTGGAAGTAATGATAGTATTGCAGCTGGGCGTACGTATCACTCACAAACTCGCCAAAGTTCATGAGGTTAAATGCGGCGGTGGTATAAAAAGCAGATTCATTTCCTATGTGTGCTCTAAGTAATGGATAAGGCACTGTCTCAAATACATGACCTGCCGTTAAGGAAATATTTGAGGTTCCGAAAAAGCCCATTTTAATGTTTTTCTCGGCGTTAAACGTAATTTTATTATAGTCAAAATCACCACCTAGAACATCCTTTAACCCCCGGGTGTAGCGAAAGGTAAAAATGGGCCATTTTAGTGTTCCCAGGCTAATACGTTGGTTATCATTTTGCACAAAAATTTCATCTCTTGCATACCTGGCTTCTAAAGTAACCTCAGTAGTGGTAAAATCAGTAAATACGGGCATATCACTTCCCGCATTGGGTCTGAATTCAAACCCATAAGCGGGTTCAAAATCGAAGTGGCGCATACTTATTTCTTGTGTGAATCCTCGAAACAGCTCACGCCTGGCGCTGAACTTCGCTTGATGGAAGTAATAAGGTCGGGTAAGGTTACCAAACCGAGTAGCGGCCAGAAAGACACTATTTCCAATAAGGTCTTCCCTAGTAAGGCCCACCTGATCCAGGTCATAGGTATAGGAAGCCGTTAACGTAGTCCAGCGTTTCCGATCAGGTATATGCGTAACAAAACCATTGTACTTCCATTTTTCATCCATAAAACCGTAAGCCGTACGCCCCCCTATGATCCATTTATCACTGAAATCAATATTGGTTCTAAAACCTAACTGTAGACGATGCCCCTCTACGTTATTATTAGCATAAACCGCTAAATAAGGTCCAAAATCAAACTTTCCCACTTTTTTATATCCATTCACAATCACTTTAAAAACTTCGGTATAGGTTTTAACCACCGGAATATTTCTTAACGTATCTATCATTTGATAAACACTGAGTTCGGTAGGACTCAGCGGCTCGTGCCTATGACTATCCCAATAAGCATCATCACTACCAATCCTGAAATCTTCGGACACTTCAATAGGGCGCATGTAGAATTTCTGATCTTTTGGTTCATTAACCACTACCTTCTTATTAGAAGTATAGAACTTAGCCAGTACACCAGCCATATTATCCGCTACCTCACCCACATCTATCAAAATCCTATTTTTGGACGGTATCCATGGCCGAGCACTGGTAGGCTCTAATTCCTGCTGAATTTTAATTTTCTCTACATAATTTAAATTGGCAGTAGCGGTAACTGTAGCGTCAATTTGCCGCAGGGCGTATTCGTTTTTAGTGATCCACATTGATCCCTTAAAAGCAAGATCTTGCTCACTTTTAGGGTAGAAGTCTAATCTATAACAGTAATGACCTTCTACATCCGCACTGTCAATCAGGTCATAGTCGTAATAAAGTTTCCACCCATCAGCTATGGGAGATATAAACTCCTTGCCCACTATATTTAGCCAATTTTGATAAAAGTTATATTCTTGAAAAGATGATCCTATAAACTGCGATACCACAGTGCCATCATCAATACCTACACCGGTAACTTTTGATTTTAAGATCTTCTCATGCTGAAGTTTAGGGTTGTTTCTAAAATGATATTCAGAAAGGGATTCGGAAATAAAAATAGGTAATATAGGCCGTCCGTCTTCACCGGCTATTCTCTCTACGCTATCCAGCACCTGAGTAATTTTCTTTACCAGTTTCTTTTTACGAAACTTCTCGGTGATGTTATCTACATCAATTTCTATTTTGGTATAGGTCTCATACTGATAGGCATCAAGTGTTTTTTTATCGTTGAATTTCTTATTATCTACAACGTTTCGCAATATTTCAAAGGCCGGATTCTCACCTGCTATAAATATGACCTCATCCAAGCTGATCACATTTTCAATTAATTGAAAATTGATAACTTGTTCTGATCCGGCTATTACTGCCTTGGATCTCGTAACATAACCTACATAACTGGCGGTGACAGAATCTGTAGGGCTTTTGGTCTCTAACCTATAATTGCCATCAAAATCCGTAGTAGTACCGATGCTAGTGCCCTGAAAAACAAGATTAGCAAATGGAACAGGGTCACCGCTGTTCGCATCCGTCACTTTTCCTTTGATAACCGTAGTCTGTGCTGATGAAAAAAGAACAGGAAGAAGAACAAAAAGTAGAAAAAGAAGTGATCTCAAAGCGCTTAACTATATTGTTCTATAAAGAATGACTATTTCTAAAAGGGTTTCCTTTTCTGTTATATTTTTATGACACTATTCACTCAAAAAAAGATTGAACGTACAGTCTAATTTTAAACGAAAATTATTTTAAATAATTTTCTGATTTCAAAAATTCTTTCTCCAACAGATCTGATCGATGCACAATTTTTCTGTACCAGCTGAGTTTAAGTGCTTGCTTCTCCGCTACGGACAACGCCCACTCTAAATTAGAGGAAAATAGTTTTTGCGCGATAATATTCATGCATAAGGCAGCACTTACAGAAATATTGAAACTATCTGTAAAGCCATACATAGGCACTGTGACAAATTCTTCACAATATTCTCTAGCAGATGCTGACAAACCCTCTTTCTCTGTTCCAAAGACAAGCGCTATTGGGTTGTTTATTTTCAGATCATAGATACTCATAGCGGATGGCTCAGGTACTGTACCGATAAGTTTATAACCTTTGTTACGCAAACCCCTGAAGCAATTCGATGAGTTGTCAATATCATCGCTGTATGAAATAACATCTACCCATTTCGAAGCTCCGTGTACCACTCTTGGGTTTATTTTATGTACGTGCTTATTTTCAATAACGTGCAGATCCTGAATACCAAAACAATCACAGGAGCGGATAACAGCACTGGCATTCTGAGAATGATAAATATCTTCAAGAACTACAGTGAGATACCGGGTGCGCTGAGCTAGAATTTTATCAATAATATCCTTCTTACCTTCGGATACATACTGACCAAGATAATCCAACAAGGCCTGCTGCATTAAAAATCGAGCTCTATGGTCTGTCCCACTCCAAAGGAACCGTCTTCCTTATCATCCTTTTTGTTCGATCTTTCACCTTTAGGGCTTACGGATTTTTCTACCGATTCGGGTGCTGCTAAGGCTTCATCAGCGGTAGCTTCAAAAGTTGATGACGCATGGGCCTCCTCACCCCCTAAGAACTTGACCTTTTTAACATTGTAAGGTAATATTTTATTACCGATCGCCTTCCAGCCTTTAACATCAATAACATCCTCCAGATTCATTTCGTGTTTTAACCGATCTCTGCTTTTTCCCTTGGTGAATTCTACCTCTACCCTCGGTTTAGCAAGTGGAGTCACTAATACTAGTTTAGACCCCGGGGCCTCGCTTATGAAACTAAATTTTTTACCTAACGTGGTGGTTTCAATTTTGAAACGTTTCACATAAAAGTTTTTACTCTCTCCATCATAATGGACTACTGAAAGTACCAGACCTGGATCTAAGCGGTGTAGAAACTCGATTTTATTGAACTCATAACGGTTAGTAATCTCGTAAGAGGTCAACTCATAAGACCCATCTTTATATACCAATAGGATGCTATCATCTCCATTAAAATTACCTATGTACTCACCGCGGCCGTCCTTATTTAATCTGCCTACAGCGCTATCGTACCATATGTCCAGGCCACTAAGAGTAGATACACCTTCAGATTTAAGCTCTACTTTTCGTACCGCATACCGGGTAAGAATATTTCCACCGGCCCCACGACCTTTGATATCGAGCTCGGCAAAGTCAAAATCAAAGATCTTTTTACGGGCTTTAGCTCCTGAAGTAAGCTTAACGGTAACTATCTCGGCTTCACCGTTAGCATTAGCCGATAGATAATGAACTTTTGACCCTTTAGCCCCTTTGGTCAAGTCGTATTCCTTATCACGTGTTATGGCGGTTACATTGAAGCGTTTCGCCATGGACCGACCGGATTTAGCATCCACATAGATCATATTATAAGTCATCCGGTCATCTCCTTTTTTCCACACTCCGGCGTAAAGGATATCTTTACCCATAAATACTTTCTCCGAGATCCTGGATACTATCATTTTTCCGTCTTTCCGAATGGCTATAATGTCATCTATGTCTGAGCATTCTGTAACGAATTCATCCTTTTTCAACCCATAACCCACAAATCCATCAGATCGGTTCACATAAAGGCGCTGATTATTAGCCGCCACTATAGTGGTATCAATACTGTCAAACGAGGTTATTTCCGTTTTACGCTCTCTTCCCTTTCCATATTTTTCGAGCAAGTGAGTAAAATAGCCAATGGCGAAATCCGTGATGTGCGCCAGGTTATACTCTGTTTCTTTCAGTTCTTCTTCAAGTCGCTTTAGTAATTCATCCGCTTTAAAAGAGTCGAATTTAGAGATGCGTTTGATCTTGATCTCGGTTAACCGAACTATATCTTCTTCGGTAATGTCTCGATAAAACTGCGGTTTATAGGGCTCTAAGCCTTGATCAATAGTGCTAATTACCGCTTCCCAGGTTTCGCACTCTTCTATATCTCGATAAATACGGTTTTCTATAAAGATCCTTTCTAGAGAAGAAAACAGGATCTTCTCCATGAGATCGTGCTTTTTGATCTTCAGCTCACTGGTGAGTAACGCTACGGTTTGTTCAGTATTAGTCTTTAGGATCTCATTTACGGATATAAAGTGAGGCTTATCCTCGATGATCACGCAGGAGTTGGGTGATATACTGATTTCGCAATCTGTGAAAGCGTAAAGTGCATCAATGGTAATATCCGGCGACTGCCCAGTGGCTAATGAAATTAGTATTTCTACGTCTTTGGCCGTATTATCTACTACCTGTTTGATCTTGATCTTACCTTTATCATTCGCTTTTATAATAGAATCGATCAGGCTGGAGGTGGTGGTGGAAAATGGAATATCCCGAACTACTAACGTTTTTTTATCATACTCTTCAATTTTGGCCCTTACTTTTATTTTGCCACCTCGTAAGCCTTGATTGTATTCTGAAAAGTCAGCCATGCCTCCGGTGGGGAAATCGGGATAGATCTTCGGCTTCTTACCCTTGAGCACATCTATAGATGCTTTTATGAGTTCACAAAAGTTGTGTGGAAGAATTTTAGTAGAAAGACCTACCGCAATTCCTTCTACACCTTGCGCCAAAAGCAAGGGAAATTTCACGGGTAATGTAACCGGTTCTTTTTTACGGCCATCATAGGAAAGCTGCCATTCTGTAGTTTGAGGGTTATAAACTACGTCCAGAGCAAACTTGGAAAGCCTTGCCTCTATATACCTTGGGGCAGCAGCGCTATCACCCGTGCGAATATCACCCCAGTTACCTTGTGTATCTATCAGTATATCCTTTTGGCCAATATTAACTATAGCATCTCCAATAGAGGCATCTCCGTGAGGATGGTATTGCATAGTACTACCAATGACATTGGCTACTTTGTTAAATCTACCATCATCCATTTCCTTTAACGCATGCATTATTCTGCGCTGAACAGGCTTAAAACCATCTTCTATAGCAGGTACTGCGCGTTCTAGAATCACATAAGATGCATACTCCAGAAACCAGTTTTCATACATCCCGCTTACGGGAATTACATTATGTATGGTATCCTCTTTTTCGTGTGATTGTCCGTTTTTCTTTTCCTCTTCTGACATTTATCGTATTAAGTTAGCATAAAGTTGGCTGTAGACAATGCCCAAAATCACGGACAGTAGATTACCTAACAGGTAAAAGTCATTAGAAACTTTATGATCATTTTGAATTCGTGTGGCTATTTTCAGTGCAGCAAAAAAGGTTAAGGCTTGTGGGTAGCCCATGGTGAGGCTAAAGGCGATGAAAAATCGCTCAGATAAACCTTTGATTACCGAAATAACATCAATGTGATTCTTTTGGCCGCCCTCATCATTTAATTTAGATAGTAGCCAGAATACAAGGGTTGCGGCCACCTCACTGGCTAAAATTAAAAGTATATAAATCAGCCGGCTATCCATTCGCTATTAGTTGGATCAATTCCTTAGCAGCATTAAATTCGCGTATTTTCAGGCTTTTCTCTCGCCTCCACATCGTAGAAGGATCACGTTGGTATTTTTTAGCGACTAAGCGATAATCTTTAAATTTTAAAAATAGAAAGGCTACCTTTTTGTCTTCTTCACTCCAGCTATTGTAAATGGACCGATAAAGTTCAAAAGCTAGCTTCAATTGATTGACTAACTCCGAGTTTAAACCTGCTATGGAAATTTCAAAGTGTGTTTCCTTTATTTCACCTAATAGTTCGCGAGCCTTTGATAGTCCCTCTCCTAGCATTGCATGTGCTTGTTTGGAATTAATTGGAGTTCCAATGGCACCATAGTTAAGAACATGTCTCACGGAAAAAGAAGGCGAATAACTCAGGAGCTGCTCATCAAAGTAAAAAATAATAGCGATAGCGGCTTTCAAGCTTTTTACCACTCCCTGAAATTCATCTCCTAATGTTATGGTGAGAGGAGAGAGTATTTGAGCTGAAAATTTCTGATTGGTTTAATTTGCTTAGCAACATAACTTTTTTTTCTTAGTAAGAAACTATTAATTGAAATTATAGATATTAGGCGAGTCTGTTATCACACCGTGCCAGTAGTAAACTGTTTTTTTTCTCTTTTTGTC